>NZ_JBNFOL010000052.1:0-13570 GCF_057364765.1 Brevibacterium sp. LAARM3_SD1
CGGCGCCCCAGCACCGTGGCGCCAGGTTGCTGCGCCGCCGTCAGGTAGTAATTGGGCGGATAGGATTGTCTGCGAACGAGCCGCACCCGAGAGGACGAGTCCCGCAAGCGTATGGAAGAGAAGAAGCGCCGTCTCCTGACGAGCCAGGATCCCGCCGCCGCAGGTGCCGACTCCGCCTCCGACGACTCCAGCCGCCATGCTGCTTCCGGCACGTCCGCCGGCTCCCGCAGCACCCAGGCTACGGCCAGCGCGAAACCGCTGTCGAAGATCTCAATCGGCTGGCGCATCGTCATTCCCGCCATCGCCTTCGTCATCCTCACCTGCGGACAGATCCTCAACACCAACGACTTCTTCCCGCTCGGCTCGCTCACCCAGTACGCCACCGCCAAAGACCTCAACGGCACGGTGAACTCCACGTGCATCGAAGCCCAATTCCCCGGCGAGGACGAACCGCGCCGCCTCGGCTTCAACACCGCGACCGTCGGCATCGAACGCGGCGACGTCGAATCCCAACTCGACCGCGTCATCGCCCACCCCGAACTCCTGCAGTCGATGGCCGACTCGTACATCCGGCTGCACCCGGACGAACCGAAACCCGAGACGATGATCCTCTGCCGCACCACCACCCAACTGAAGAACGGCCTGGCCGTCGGCGAACCCGAGAAGACGACGCTGGCGGAATGGGAGGTCAGATGAGCGGCACCCCGACCCTGACGAACACCCCCGCCGAGGCGCCCCCACGAATCCGTTCCTCCGCTGGCTCATGCCCGAGGTCTCCTTGGCCCGGGTGGCCGTGTTCCGCGTGTTCATCTACGTCTTCATCATCATCGATGTGCTCACGATCTCCGGCGACGTCATCGCCCACGGATGGACACCCGAGTTCTACCAGCCGCTGTGGTTGGCGAGGCTCCTCCACATCCCTGCGGTCAGCGTCCTCGGCGCGCAGATCCTGCTTGCCCTCATCATCGTCTTCTCCCTGCTCGCCGCAGCAGGGATCCTTCAGCGCATCAGCGGTTGGGCCGTGGCGATCAGCTTCGGTGCGTGGATGTTCTACACGCAGGGCTACGGCTACGTCGCGCACGATCATATGGCGCTCGTCATCGCCGCCTTCGTCCTGCCCACGATCGGAACGGCGCGCTTCCGGGACGTCGGCACCGCCTCGGCGAGGGCCGGGTGGGCACTGCGCATGGTGCAGATCGCGGTCGTGCTCACCTACTTCTACTCGGTGCTCATGAAGTGGATCGCCTCGGGCAACATCACCCACTGGGCGAACGGTGCGGTCATCATCTGGGCGCTCATGCGCCGCGGCGCCGAATGGTCGAAGCCGTTCCTCGAGATGCCCGGCCTCCTCATCGCCGCACAGTGGGCGACGCTCGTCTTCGAGTTCCTCTCACCGGTCGTCCTGTTCCTCAAGGGCAAGTGGCTCTACGGGGCCGTCGCCTTCTTCTTCCTCTTCCACCTCATGACGTATCTCGCGCTGGGCATCCACTTCCTGCCGACCGTCATCTGCTGGACGGCGTTCCTGCCCCTGGAGAGACTCGTGCCGCGGCGTGTCTCAGCGCCTCGAGCACGCGGCTGACCGCTCGGCGTCCGGTCGCGTCCGGGCGTCTGACCGCCACGACCCAACGGGTGGCCGAGATCCCCGACAGAGGGATCAGCTGCAGGCCGGACTCCTGCGGGGTCGTGAACCGGGGGAGCAGCGCAATGTGGTCACCGGCGGCGACGAGCGCTTCGATGAGCCGGTTGTCCCGGATGCGCTGGCTCACGGTCAGCGGGCATCCGGTGACGTGCTCGATCGAGGTCAGGATCGTGTCGAACGGGTAGCCGCGGGGCACTCCGATCCACTGCTCGTCGACGAGATCGTCGGGGCCGAGCTCCGACCGCCCGGCCAGCGGGTGGCCATCGGCCACGGCGACGTCGATGGGTTCCCGGGCGAGGACATCGACGGTGAGTCCTTCGGTGCCGACGGGACGCCGGGAGATGAGCGAGTGGGCGATGACGAGGTCGACATCGCTGAGCAGTCCGGCGAACTCGTGCTCGGCGAGGTCGACATCGGAGGTGAGGACAGTGATCGCCGGGCTCGTGGCCTGCAGATCCGTCAGCGCCGAGGGAATGAGATAGGTGAGCGCGCTGGGCAGGCCCGCGATGTGCACTTCGCCCGATTCCTCGCCGAGGTAGTCCTCCCATTCCGCCTCCACGCCGGAGATCGCCGCGGCCACCTGGCGACCCCCGGCGGCGAGCAGTCGACCGGCCGGCGTGAGCCGCAGTCCCCGCCCATCGGGTTCGACGAGGGTGCGCCCGAATTCGCGGGTCGCGGCCTTGAGCTGCTGAGACACCGCCGAGGGGGTGCGGAACGTCGCCTCTGCGACAGCGGTGACGCTGCCGCG
Organism: Brevibacterium sp. LAARM3_SD1; assembly: GCF_057364765.1. Lineage (NCBI taxonomy): Bacteria > Bacillati > Actinomycetota > Actinomycetes > Micrococcales > Brevibacteriaceae > Brevibacterium > Brevibacterium sp. LAARM3_SD1. The sequence continues at coordinate 2,388 of NZ_JBNFOL010000052.1, forward strand.
TTCGTCGAGTTGACGCAGCAGTTCGAGGTGGCGGGGATCCATCACCCCAGGCTACGTCCGGAGGCGACATCTGTGAAGGTCGGCTTAAAGGTCGCATAAGAAACTTTCGATTGTTTTCAGGGTCGGCGGGGTTCGACAATGGAGGAATGTCGTTCAAACACTGCCTTCTCGCCGCCTCGGTGGCGATCATGTGGGGGTTCAACTTCCTCGCCATCGACCTTTCCCTGGCACAGTTCCCGCCGTTTCTCCTGGTTGCCCTGAGGTTCGCGCTCCTCGGTGTCCCGGCCCTGCTCTTCGTCCCGAAGCCCGAGGTCGAGACTCGGTGGATCATCGGCTACGGGCTCGGCTTCGGACTGCTGCAGTTCCTCTTCCTCTACTGGGCGATGGCCGCCGGGATGCCCGCGGGACTGGCCTCGCTCGTGCTGCAGGCATCGGGCCCGTTCACGGTGCTGCTGGGCATGACATTCCTGCGTGAGAGGGTCCGCGGATCCCAGATGGTGTTCCTGCTCGTGGCCATGGCCGGGCTCGCCGTCGTCGGCTGGCAGCGCTTCGACTCGAATGCGAGCTTCCTGCCCTTCCTCCTCACCCTGGCCGGCGCCTTCGGCTGGGCGATCGGCAATATCTGCAATCGGCAGGCGCACACGACCCAACCGATCAGACTGACGATGTGGATGTCGCTCGTCCCGCCCGTGCCGATGCTCATCCTCTCGCTTGCGGTGGAAGGCCCGGATCGCATCGGCGACTCTTTCCACGGGCTGGCGACTCCGACCGGGCTGTGGGCGATCGCGGGTCTGATTTACACCGTGGTCGTCGCGACGATCATCGGCTCGGGCGTGTGGTCGTGGCTGATGTCGCGCAATCCGGCCGGAGTCGTCGCCCCGTTCTCCATGCTCGTGCCCGTCGTCGGCATGAGCGCCGCGTTCGTCGTCTTCGGCGAACGCGTGAGCATCGGAGAGCTGTGCGGCGCCGTCCTCGTCATCATCGGCGTCCTCGGCGCGGGGCTCAAGGCTGCGAAGGGTGCGAGGATCGCCGCCGCCGAGGTGGTCGTGCCCATGGGTGCGGAAGTGGAGGATTCCCTCAAGGCCGGTTGATGGACGTTCGCGTAGTCTGGGCGCCATGACCACCGACGATGCTTATCCGCCCATTTACGGCGATCGCCTGAGCGCCGAGGATCTGCTCGCGTCCCCGCGGGACGCTCACTCGTGTTCGGGCTGGCATTGAAGGGCCGCGATGACGAATTCGATGCCGAAGCTCAACCCCTCACCGCGGATGCGCGTGCTTTGGTCGAAGTGCGCAGCGTCGTCATCGCAGCCAGTTCGCAAATCGACACAGCGCAGGGAGTCGCAGTGTCGGCCGACGTCGCGGCGCTGCTGCGACACATCACTCCGGTGACCCCGACCCAGGAAGAGGTCGAGAACGAGATGGCGGAGGTCATCTCCCGCGCCATGTACTGGCAGCCTCCGCTCGGCGATGATCAGATCGCCTCCGACCCGGTGATGCGAGAAGCCTTGCGCCCTTTCGCCGAGGTCCTCATTGACACCGGACTGTTCGACAGCTGGTCGCTGCCGATCAATCCGAATGATCAATGGGTTCTGGCGTGGGACGATGAGGACCATCGCGGTGCGCTGCCAGCGGTATTCGACCGGGAGACGGGGCCCGTCGACTCGGCAACAGAGGATCGCGGGATCGATCCGACCGATCTGTTTCCGACTAACACCGGAGACGGAATCCAGCCGCCCTGGGGTTTGAGCGAATGGCTCGCAGATGTCCTCACCACGGAAACCCGGTATCGGCACGACTTCGTGAAGAACGCGTTTGAGGATGTCAGCGGCGCTTGGTAGTCTACCCCGCCTGACGGGCTCTGGACATCGACGTCGACTTGGCCGGACGGGACTCCGATCGGCGTCAAACTCGTCGAGGACGATTTCGGTCTCGAACGTGCCCGTGCCTGCCGCCTGAGCTTGCGCCCAGATGCCCGAATCGCCGAGATCCGCACACCTGAGGATTGGGCCGAACTGTGCCGTCGCTACCCACTCGACGTCACCGCCCAACGCCGTCATGTCTGGTTCGAGACGACCGGGCGCAAGGGGCGCTGGGTCATCCCCGACTGGTCACGTGTGGCAGAGGAATTCGACGGAGTTCACGTCGGCCTGGCCGGTTATCTGCAGACGGCGGGTGCGGTCATCGACGTAGGTTCTTGCTTTCCGGGGGAAGGGCATGGCCACCTCGGCGAGGAATCGGAGGCGATTCCAACCGCGGGGGACACCGATGATCGGACCGCGAGCGTCCTGGCGGGTTGGCACCCGGATACGACCTTCTGGCTGAACGACGTCATCGACACGGTCACCGAGGTGGTCGAATGGCGCTTGGACGATGGCGCCGACCGTTGGGTGCGGGGCTGAGTCAGTCCCGCTCCACAGGCAGCCAGAGCTCGGTCGTCGCAGTGGTGAAGTCCTCGGCGCGATCGAGAATCGACACGATCGAAGGCCCCGGCCGCAGACGCCAGGGGTTCGATGGGAACCATTCGCCGGCTGTGGCCGCCCACGTGTCCTGCAGCGCCTTCGGATAGGAGCCGTGTGCAGTGAAGACGGCCCACATGCCTGCCGGGACATCGACGATGGCGAGGTCTGCCGGCGCCGAGGCGGCTGCTGAGACCGCGACCCCGTGGAGGTAGGTGAGGTCAGTTCCTTCACGGTAGTCCGGATCCACACCGTCCGTGACCTGGAGAAGCCCTGCCGGGGTCGTGTCCGAGAGCGTCTTGAGCCGTTCATGCTCGGTGGTAGGGAGCGACTCGATGAATTCGCGGATGTGCGGGTTCTCCCCTTCGTGGATGAGCGGCACACGCACAGCATGGCCGATGAGTGCGAATGCGGGGTGGTCGATGATTCTGGTGTCCATGGTCGAACTCCCTTCGATTGTCAGGTGGAACCTGAGTGACTGTTGGCTGTGAAGGGGACCGCCGTTTCGCCGCACCTCGGACGGGGCAGCACCGTGGACGGATCGAAAAGCGCGTGTGAACGCCTCGGTCGATCCGTATCCGTGCCGCACCGCCACACTCAGCAAATCCTCACCGTCGATGACATCGCCTGCGGCGACGGTCATTCTGCGCCTGCGGACATACTCCGAAAGCGGGATTCCCGCCAGCGATGAGAACATACGTCGCAGGTGATACTCGGTGGTGCCGAGCCTGGCGGCCAGCACACTGACTTCGAGTGACTCTGCGGACTCGGCAGACAGGTTCGCCTCGATGATGTCGATGAGTGTGTTGAGTTCAGCGATCACGATCTCTCCCTTCACTCATCCATACTCCCGGTGGCTCAGGGTGCCCCGCCCGACAATCTGTGCCCGATTCGATCATGTCTGGAAGGTGGGAGCGTCGCGGGGACGCAGTCGGTCAGCCGCCCGGGGCCAGGCTGGGTGCTTCGTCAATGCCGAAGCGGGTCTTCAGTGCTCGGCGGGCGGCGAACCAGCCGTTCATTCCGTGGACGCCCGGAGCCGGCGGAGTCGCCGCCGAGCACAAGAAGGCACCAGGCGCGCCGAGGCTATAGGAATCCCAAGTCAGACGCGGGCGGGCCATCATCCGATAGAAGGACACAACGCCGGTGGCGATGTCCCCGCCGATGTAGTTCTGGTTGTGACCGGCCATCTCGGACGCGGGGATGGCATTGTGCGCGACGATGCGGTCGCGGAAGCCAGGTGCGAAGCGTTCGATCTGCCTCGTGATGTATTCAGTCGGGTCGAGCGGGCAGTCGAAGGGCACGTGCGCGTACGTCCACAACGGCCGCAGCCCGCCAACCTCGCGGGACTTGTCGAAGACCGTCGGGTCCGAGACGAGACACACGGGATCAGCCGGCATACGTCCGTTCATCACCTGCGCCTCGGCGGCGGCCATCTGCGCTCTGGATCCGCCGACGTGGATGGTCCCGGCGCGCCCCACCTCGGGGTCGGACCAGGGGACCGGTCCGTTGAGGACGAAGTCGACCTTGGCCGCGGCGTTGCCGTGTTTGAAGCCGCGCAGGCTCTTATCGACCTGAGCGGGCAGCAGGCCGGAGAAGATCTGGGCGGCGTTCAGCGCCGAGGTGTCGAGCAGGTAGGCGCGGGCCGCGGGCATGTCCGAGACATGGTCGACGCGGGCATTCGTACGCACTGTTCCGCCGTGTGCTTCGAGGTCGGCGACGAGGTGGTCGATGATCGCCTGCGAACCGCCGATGGGGGAGGGCCACCCGCCGGCGTGGGCGACCGTTGAGAGCATCGTCGCCGTGGCGGCCGTGCCCATCGCCGGCAGTCCGCCGATCGCGTGTGCGGCGACTCCGGTGAACAGGGCCTGGCTCGATTCGTGGGAGAGAGGAATGTTCCAGGCAGGGCTCGCTTGAGAGAGCAGCCGCAACCCGAATTTCACGACGTTCGCGATTCCGGGAAGGTCGCGCAGAGTCTCCGGCACCGAGCGTTTGTCACCGAGGGAGAGCCAGATCGCGTCATCGACACGTTCGAGAAGTGGGGCGAAGAATCGTCGCCATTCCGGGCCGGCCTCGCCGAGGCGGTCGACCGTTTCGTCGAGATTGTGGAAGGCCAGCGCGGCGGGCTTGTCGTCGAGGGGCTGGGCATACGAGATCTCGGGAGTCGTCAGCTCCATTCCGCGGGCACGCAGGTCGAAGTCGACGAAGAACGGGCTGGCGATGGCCAATGGATGGACGGCCGAGCAGATGTCATGAGTGATGCCGGGTGCCAGTCCGAGGTCGAGGGTGCGGGCGCCGCCGCCGATCGTCGACTGAGCTTCGAACACCTCGACGGAGAGACCGGCGCGAGCCAGAGTGACTGCGGCGGCCAAGCCGTTGGGGCCAGATCCGACGACGACTGCATCAACCTCAGTGCTCATGAGGCCAGTCTAGGGGAGTGGGGCGGGGCCGCTGCTGTGTGCCGTACTGGGCGGTTCAGTCGTCGTAGACGTTGTCGAAGAAGGCGCATTCGAGGTCGACGGCCCGGCGCCAGGTGCGGACGAGATCCTCAGCCTCTGAACCCTGCTCGTCCTCTGTCGGAAACACCCGCTCGAGCTCGTCGACGAGGAACTGAACCCACCCGCGGAAGGCCTCGCCTCGGTGGAGGTCGATCCAGCCTTGGTGGACCTGTCGCTGCGGCACCTCCTCCTGGGATTCGGCCCAGTCGAGATAGAGCCATTCGGCCACAGCGAGGACGACGAGCAGCTGCGGATAGGACGCCGAGGCGACTGCCGAGTCCATGAGATCGCGGAACCCTGCCGTCGGTGCGGCCAGTTCAGGCTGGAGGTAGTCGGCTGGAGCGACTCCCAGTTCGGCGAAGGAGTCGACGAAATATGTGTCCTCGCCGGCTACGAGCATCCCCAACTGTCGGGCGAACCGCAGCTTTGCGTCGAGCTCATCGGCATGGGCCACGCAGGCGCCGAGCATGGACAGAAACGACTCGAAGAACTGATAGTCCTGCACCAGATAGTCCCGCATGACGGCGTCGTCGACGGTGCCGGCGAAGAGTTCCCGAACGAAGCGGTGATTGATCGCCGCCGCCCATTGTTCGCTTGTCGATCTCATCAGGGCCGACACAGATCCGTCGGCGGAGACCTCAATCAAGGCGCCGATACCTGTGGTTGTCATCGCTCTTCCACTCCCTCCGCCGGTGCTCACCGGATCAGGTTCAAAGGGTCTGCATTCGCACTCTCAGCGCCCGTTGATCGGCGCTCCCCTGTAGTGATTCGACACTATCACTGGGCTGCCGACCCGGCGGGGAATGCGGACTTCGGGGCCGCCTCGGCGAGGGTGTCGGACACGTACTCCGCGATCCGGTCGGCGGCAGACTGACGGCCCGACGACTGCTCGGCGGACTCAACGGACGGGTTGTAGTTCGTGTTCGTGTTGATGTCGTAGACGACCTGCCGGCCGTCAGCGGTCTCGATGAACTCGATGCCGGCGATCTCGATGCCGAGGTCGGCCAACAGCGACTCGAGCCGGCCGATCAGCGGCGTTGCGGCCGTGATCTCCTCACGAAGGGCGAACTGGGGAGTCGCCTCGACGTCGGCAGCAGCCCCGGCGCCGGGAATCGTGCAGGCATCGGCCGGGCAGAGTTCGAACGATCCGCCCGAGACGTCGACGCGCACCGCATAGTGGAAACGTCCGCCGATGAACTCCGCGCGGGTGACGAACGGCTGAGCCGGCTGCACATACTCCTGGATGAGGGTGATGCCGTCGATCGGCGCATTCGCTCCACCGGGCGCGAACTCAGCGGCGACCGCCTCGAGTTCGGCATGGGAGTCGAAACGACGTACACCGAGGCCCTTGCCGCCCTGATTGTGCTTCGTGATGAACGGGGGAGTGAAGCCGGCAGCGGCCTCGACGAGTGCCTGCGGCCCGAACGCGGCCGCGGTGCGCGGCGCGTCGAAACCGTGACCGGACAGCTCGCGATGCTGACGGATCTTGCTCACCTCGAGCTCGTAGACCCCTCGACCGTTGATGACCCGACGGCCCGCCGCAGCCAGCCAGTCAAGGACGGCGCGGCCGTACTCCTTCACATGCGGATCGGTTCGGGTGTGCGCCGATGCCGACAGCCGCGACCAGAACACTCCGGCAGGAGGCTCGGCGGACAGGTCGATCAAGGTCTCGGGCAGCAGCCATTCGACGTGTGCGACGCCGAGGCGGTCGAGCGCCTCGGTGAACGGGGCGATCCATTCCGGATTGTCGTGGATGATGTAGACCGCCGGATCACCGGTGGCAGGCAGGGCATGAGAACTCATCGCGAACCTTCACTGTGGGGAGCCGATGCGGACTGCGGAAGCATCGGCGGATCTGCTCAACAATCCTACGCCCTAGCGTGGACCCCTTCGCCGTGTCAGTGCGGCGGCGTAGACTCGGGCCATGGCTATCGCAAAGCAGCCCGTTGTCGTGCTCGACGCTCCTGACGCCGGTGAACTCGCGGAGTTCTACGGAAAGCTCCTGGATTGGTCTGTCACCGTCGACGAGGACGGCACGTGGGCAGAAGTCGTCTCCAACTCCTGGCCGCCGATCTGCATCCAACAGGTCGAGGACTACCACGCACCCAGCTGGCCCAGTCAGACCCATCCGCAGCAGATGCACCTCGACGTCGTGGTCGACGACCTTGACGTGGCCGAGAAAGCCGTGCTCGAGATCGGTGCGGGCAAGGCCCCCGAACAACCAGGCGAGACGTTCCGAGTGTTCCTCGACCCGGCCGGTCACCCCTTCTGCCTCTGCAAGGGATGATCACACCACCACCGAGTCGGCCCCACCCGCCCGTGGCGCGCTGAGTCATGCGCGCGCTCGTCTCCTTCGCCGACCGTGATCCCGTTCCGTGGGCCAACGGAGCCGGTCAGACCACTGAGCTCGTCTCCCTGACCGAATCGGCCCAGCTGACTCCAGGGCTTCGCCCCTGGCGATTGAGCATCGCCCGGCTCGAACGAGTGGGCCCGTTCTCGGCCCTGCCCGGAATGGCACGCACCTTCCTCCCCAACGCCGAGGTGGCCCTCGACATCGACGGCCACGTGCACTCGGTGCCCGCCTTCCGCCCGGAACGCTTCCATGGAGGCCAGAACGTGAGCCTCGTCGACTTGGTCGAACCCTGTTTCGCCGTCAACCTCATGGTCGCCGACGACGGTATGGACCCCGAGAATACAGCGGGCGCGATGCAGATGAGCATCGGTCAGCCGGTCCCCGCCGACCGACTCCGGTTCGTGCTCACTCTCGAAGACGGTGCCGAATACCCTCGTTTCCAGCTGCTCGAATCGGAAACGGGTGAAGCTGTTCCAGACGAGATCTCGGTGGCCGTTCTCCACATCGAAAGTGTCGACACGCACATCTGAGAAATCGGTGGGAACTGGTTGTCTCCGGCGTTACATTCCGACGCATCGTCCCAGGTGAAGGTGCTTTTTCGGGAATTCCCATCAGGTCTTTCTCAGCTTCGGGCAGGAAGTGTCAGGATGCCCGAACGTGAGCGTCCGAGAATGGTTCTCCACCGGATTTTGGAGGAACTTTGACGGTAGGCGACAGCAGCAGAAACGGACAGCACGAGCACGACGACGAAACTCGTCTGCCGGAACATTCCCAGGCCCTGCCGCTGATCACCGAAGAGATCGCCGGCTCGCAACCGTCCCCGGCGGCCGAACCCACCGAACACGTCGTCACCAAGGTGATGCCGCCCAACCCGATCCGCCATGACAGTGGGACTGCACAGCAGCAGACTCAGACGCCTTCGGCGCCCACGGCGGCCTCCCCGACTGCCGTCGCCGAAGCGGCCGAGACGGTCGAAGACAAGAAGGCTGAGGAGAAGTCCTCGGAGGGCCAGATCTCCGCCACCCAGTTGCTGGCGGGCGCAGGTGCGGCAGCGACGTCGTCTGTCATCGGCGGTCAGCTCGGTGTCGCGGGTACGGTCGTCGGCGCCGGTGTCGCGAGCATCGTCACCGCCCTGGCCGTCACCCTCTACGGCCGCAGCCTCGACAAAGGCAAGGAGAAGATCCAGAAGGTCGGCTCCAAACTCGCCCCTGCCGTGAAAGCGAAGATCGCGAAGAATCCTTCTGAGAAGGCCACGTCCGTCGATCCCTCACTTGCCGAGGATTCGGCCTTCGCCCCACCTGAACCCGCTGGTGGCGATGCGAACGGAACAGCCGCCTCGGCGCCGGATGACGGAAAGGTCGAGGACGGCGAAGGCAGCGCGGCCGAGAACGGGCCCCGCACCTGGTGGCAGAAGCTGCGCCGCAAACGGGTCCTCTACCCGCTGACGATCGGCGTCGCCGCCTTCGGAATCGGACTCGGCGCGGTCGTCGTGGCCGAGAACTTCACCGAAGCCGATATCTCACCGGGCACCTCGCAGATCTCACGGTCGGTGACCGGGACCTCGACGAGCGACGAACCCGTCACCAACGACGGGACCTCTGACTCCGGAACCGGCGGTGACGATTCGTCGAGCGGATCCGGATCAGGCGCCGACGGCAGCCAGGGTTCGACGAACAGCGGATCGAACACGCAGAACGGTCAGTCCACCTCGGCGGGGGAGACAGGCACCGAAGGTGCCGCCGAGGGGCAGAGTTCGCAGGGCTCGGAGACGACGACGGGCACGAGCGATTCGACCGGCGGCTCGACGACCACCGAAGGCACCGACGCGAGCAGCGGTTCCTCCTCGACCGACGGAACCGGCAGCACCGGGGACACCAGCGGCGGCACGAGCAGCAGCAGCTCCGGGTCGGACGGATCGGGCAGCGGTTCGGGCGGCGCGGCCGGCTCCGTCGGATCCGGAAGCGGCGGATCGACGGGCGGTTCCAGCGGTGGATCGGCCGCCTCGGCGCAGGGGTGAGCCGGCCAACACCGGGAACGGGAATTTTAGACAGCCGACCCTGGGTTGTACCTGGTAGAGAACACCGATAAGTTGAAAGTGACTCCGACGAGGTTCCGCCGAAGTCGGGAAATCGAGATCAGGTGAACGGCACTCGGCCGATCGATCAGCTGCACTGGCGGGAAGCACTTCTCACCGGTGGCCGTGATCGTGGATCGAGTGACGATGCCTGAAATCAGACGGTTGAAGGAGATGTGATGACGCAACATACAGATCATGAGTACGCCGGACACGACAACACCAAGCCCTCGACGACCGAATCCGGTGCGCCGAGGGAATCAGACGCTCATTCGCTGAGCGTCGGAGCAGACGGACCCCTGCTGCTCCACGACGTTGCGCTGGTCGAGAAGCTTGCTCGCTTCGACCGTGAGCGCGTGCCCGAGCGCAGCCCCCACGCCAAGGGATCCGGCGCGTTCGGTGAGCTCGAAATCACCGCAGACGTCTCCAAGTATACGAAGGCCGACTTCCTGCAGCCGGGCAAGAAGACCCCGATGCTCGCTCGCTTCTCCACCGTCGCCGGTGAGCTCGGCTCGCCCGACTCCTGGCGTGACGTGCGCGGATTCGCGCTGAAGTTCTACACCGAAGAGGGCAACTTCGACATGGTGGGCAACAACACGCCCGTGTTCTTCGTCCGCGATCCCATGAAGTTCCCCGACTTCATCCACTCGCAGAAGCGCACCCCTGATTCGGGTCTGCGCAGCAACAACATGCAGTGGGACTTCTGGTCGCTCTCGCCCGAGTCGGCTCACCAGGTCTCCTACCTCATGGGACCCCGTGGTCTGCCCAAGAGCTGGCGCCACATGAACGGCTACTCCTCGCACACCTACATGTGGGTCAACGCCGAGGGTGAGAAGTTCTGGGTCCAGTACCACTTCCACACCGACCAGGGCGTGGAGAACATGAGCAACGAGGAAGCCTCGAAGCTCGCCGGTGAAGATGGCGACGTCCACCGTCGCGATCTGTTCGACGCCATCGAGCGCGGAGACTACCCGTCCTGGACCTTCAGCGTGCAGATCATGCCGTACGAAGAGGCCAAGGACTACCGCTTCAACCCCTTCGACCTGACCAAGACCTGGTCGAAGAAGGACTACCCGCTCATCGAGGTCGGCAAGTTCACCCTCAACGAGAACCCCTCGAACCACTTCGCACAGATCGAGCAGGCTGCCTTCAGCCCCTCGAACACCGTGCCGGGAACCGGGCTCTCGCCGGACAAGATGCTGCTGGGCCGTGTGTTCTCCTACCCGGATGCACAGCGCAACCGCATCGGCACGAACTTCAACCAGCTGCCGGTCAACGCTCCTGTCACGAAGACGAACTCGTACGACAAGGAAGGCCAGATGCAGTACCACCACTCGGGTAATGCACCGGTCTACGCCCCGAACTCGTACGGACGCTCCTACCAGGACGAGCAGGGCCCGGTCGACAACGGCTGGGAGTCCGACGGCGAGCTGGTGCGCAGCGCCTACAGCCTTCACTCCGAGGATGATGACTTCGGCCAGGCACACACCCTGGTCCGTGAGGTCTACACCGAGGAAGAGCGCCAGGGTCTCATCGAGACCGTCGTCGGCGGACTCTCCGACGGAGTCGAGGAGCCGGTGCTGTCGAACGCGATCCAGTACTGGAAGAACATCGACGCCGAGGTCGGCGCGGCTATCGAGGCCAAGGTCAAGGGCTGAAGCAGCCTGAGATCGTGAGCGCCTGACCGCTTGAGAGTTCGGCACGAGACGACGGCCCGGAACCTCCACACCGGCGGGAGTGTGCCGGTCGTCTTCTCTTTCCAATTGCTACCCGACGGCGGCCCAGCAACCTCGCGCGAGGTT
>NZ_JBNFOL010000053.1:0-11835 GCF_057364765.1 Brevibacterium sp. LAARM3_SD1
AGACCGGAACCCCGGCGTGGGCGGCGAGCAGAAGGTTGGCGATATGATTGTGCATTCCGCGGCGGTTAGGCGCGGTGACGCGGCACAGCCCGGGGCTCAGCTCTTTGATCTGTGGGCGCACAGTACGGAAGTAAGGTGCTTTGAAGCACACGGCCTGCGAGAACAGGCGCTTGCCGAGAGGCATCTCCTGCATCTTCTTCCACAGGGCAAAGATCTTTCCGGTGCCGGGCATCGCCGCCGTCTGCGTAGTATCTGCGGTCATCGTCGTGTCCTTCCGTTGCGGCGTGAAGACTGCGCTCTTGGTCCGACGGAGGCGTTCACGGTCGCTGTGAGCTAAGTTACCTGTCAGTAAACAGTAACAGAGTGGCACTGCAGGGTGACGGATCAGACACAGCACCGACGTCGCCAGGGGAGTGCCGCCTCGGCGCGTTGTCGCTTACTCAGACGGAGACCGAACCGCGCACTATCTGCTTGTCCCTGTCGGGATCGGCGAGGACGATGACCAGCACTGCACAGACTGCCGAGACGATGCCCATGATGCGGAACGCAGTAGCGTAGCCGAGGCCGGGATCACTCGCAGCATCGACGATGAGGCCTGTCACATAGGGCCGATGAGTCCACCCACCGCCATGAGCGCGAGGAAGACACGGAGGGTTCCCGCCGTCTGCACCGGCGGGCAGATCTCGGAGATCGCCGCATTCGCCAGGGGCAGGACGGCCGCTCCGATGCCGTACCCGATGGAGATGACGATGACAGCGGCGAGAGGGGCTAGGAGGATCGGCACGATGAATAGGACTGCGCCGCCGATGAAGGCACAGAGCGCCGGGGAAGCCGCGCTTCTCCGGCCGATGCCATGAGTAGGCCTCGGTGTGGATGAGGGCCGAGCTCGGCCTTCAGCGAGTCCGAGGACGAAACGCGAGACCACGAGGACGCCGAAGCTGGCGGCGAACACGAGCGGCAGCATAGCGAACGCCCATACGAGCGCGAGAACGACCAGCAGAGCGGTCATCGATCAGGCTCTGCGGGGGGATTCGGTGCCGAGCTGCGGGGGGAGTCGAACGGGGAGAAGCGGCCGGACTCAGGCAGAGGGTCGTCCCGTCGCCGGCGGTGCGTGTGGCGTGGTTCTGGTGCGATGAGACCAAGAGGCGTCCTTGCGCCGAGGTATGCGGTGCCCGCCCGGCAGGCGGTGTTCGAGTCATCCTATTGCCCGGATGTTCGACAGACAACGAATCCGCACCCCGTGGGATCCTATCGGGGTGAAAGCCGAATTCGAGTCACCGCTCAGATGCTGGGCCGTTCGGAGAGTGTGTGCTCTCTGGTCCGTTCGAGAAGCTCGCGCAGCACCGATGTGTCGACATGGCTCAGACGCGTGAGGTACAGACAAGATGTGCCGCTCGTTTGCCGGCCCAACCGGGTCAGCAGCTCGGGCCAGCGTTCCTCGAAGCTGCTCGTGAGGTAGATGGTGTGCCGGTTTGCCGTGGGGGAGAAGGCCAGAACGGGCATCGTTCCACCATGGCCCGATTCGTAGCGATAGGCGACTTCGCCGAAGCCGACGATTCGAAAGGCCCACACCCGAGGCGTGTGGCCGGAGATGTCCGTCATGAGTGCGCAGAGCTCATCCGCTTCGGCGCGCCTGGGACCGTGTGCACGATCAAGGACGACCTCGACGGCTTCGCCTGTCGGCCGCATCGCCGGCTGCTTCGCCGCCACGTCGCCTCCTGAATCAACCCAGCTGAACGTGCGGTGCCGCACGAGGGCAGTCTATACAGTCGATCTGTCGGAGCCGGTCACCAAGCGGTTCGAGAAGCGGTTCTCGGGCTGCGGAAGAGGTGCTTCTGATCTTTACTTAACATAATGTATATTATCGGCGCTCTATCCAGAGTCGGGCTGGAGCATGCAGAAATGGCCGTGAGCGACACGTTAATCGCTCACGGCCATTTCACGACCACGACGCACATATTCGCCTGCGCATCGTCGATCGTCAGATCATCGTGCGGTCTCAGCCGCCGACGGTGACGTTGCCGGCGAGGCCGACCTTGCCGCTGTCGCCGTCGCCCTTGGAGCCGCCGTCGTCCTTCTTGTCGTCATCGCCGGATCCGCCGCCGTCATCGGCTGCGCCGTTCTCCTTGGTCAGTCCGGCCTTTTCACCGCAGACCGGCCATGCGCCCGGGCCCTGCTCTTCGAGTGTCTTCTGTGCGATGTCGATCTGCTCGGCCTTGCTGGCCTCGTGCGGCATTCCCTCTCCACCGAAGGCCTTCCAGGTCTGCTCGGAGAACTGCAGTCCGCCGTAGTATCCGTTTCCGGTGTTGATATGCCAGTCACCGCCGGATTCGCATTCGGCGACCTTGTCCCAGACGCCCTGCTCAGATGCCTGTGCCGGCTGGGCCGCGCTCATTCCGGTCAATCCGGCGGCTGCAACTGCGCCGGCGCCAGCGAGCAGGGCGACCTTGCGGAGGCTTGTGCTGTAGAGGTTCACTGTGTCTTCTCCAAAGTACGACTGCATTTCGATTCTGTAACCCGGTCGTTACCGAGCCGTTATACACCGTAACGAATCGATTGCCGCATTTGAACCCGAAACCGTGAATTCAGCATCTGAATCGGCTCCGCGGAACCTGGACGAAGCCTGAGTGGGCACGACTCCCCTGGTCAGGCACTCACATAGGCGGCCAGATGCTCGGCGGTCAGCGAACCGTTCGTCTTCGCTCCTGCGACGAGGTCGGCCGGGCTGCCTTCGAACACGATCGAACCTCCGTCATGTCCCGCGCCCGGGCCGAGGTCGATGATGTGGTCGGCGTGAGCCATCACCGCCTGGTGGTGTTCGATGACGACGACGGTCCGTCCGGAGTTGACAAGTCCGTCGAGCAGACGCAGCAGGTTCTCGACATCGGCGAGATGCAGACCTGTCGTCGGTTCGTCGAGGATGATCACCTGCGCCGCATCGGCGGCTTTCGCCGACAGATGGACGGCCAACTTCAATCTCTGTCGCTCTCCCCCGGACAGCGTCGTCAGCGGCTGGCCGAGGCTGATGTAGCCAAGCCCCACCTCGGCGAGGATCTTGAGAGTCTTGACGACCGCGGGAATACGCGACTCCCCCGCACCGAAATGCTCGATCGCCGAATCCACCGACAGATCCAGGACCTCTCGGATGTTCCGCCCGCCCAAGGTGAACTCGAGCACCTCAGCTTGGAATCCCTTGCCCTCGCACTCGTCGCACGGTGCCGACACACCGCCCATGAGCGCCATGTCCGAATAGATGATTCCGGCGCCGTTGCACACCGGGCATGCACCTTCGGAATTCGCGCTGAACAGGGCGGGCTTGACCCCGTTGGCCTTCGCGAACGCCTTCCGAATGGGTTCGAGAATCCCCGTGTACGTCGCCGGGTTGCTGCGCCGTGATCCCTTGATCGGCGCCTGATCGATCATCACGACCCCATCACGTCCCCGCAGGGACCCCTCGATGAGGCTGCTCTTGCGGATCCGGCAACACCGGTCACGACGGTGAGCACCCCGAGGGGCACATCGACGTCGACGCCTCGCAGATTGTGCGACTGTGCGTCGCGGATCTCGAGCGCTCCCGCCGGTTCCCGCACCGTATCCTTGAGCGCAGCGGTGTATCCGAGGTGCCTCCCGGTGAGAGTATCGGACTCCCGCAGACCGTCGACGCTGCCGGTGAAGGTCACCTCTCCCCCGTTGCTGCCCGCGCCGGGCCCGAGGTCGACGATGTGGTCGGCGATGAGGATCGTCTCGGGTTTGTGTTCGACGACGAGGACCGTGTTGCCTTTGTCCCGCAGTGCCATCAGCAGGTCGTTCATCGATCGGATGTCGTGTGGGTGCAGACCGATCGTCGGTTCGTCGAAGACGTAGGTGACGTCCGTGAGCGAAGAGCCCAGGTGGCGGACCAGTTTGATCCGCTGGGCCTCTCCCCCGGACAGTGACCCTGCCGATCGGTCCAGGGACAGGTATCCGAGTCCGATGTCGTTGAAGGCCGCCACATCCGCGCGCAGCGATTCGAGCAGCGCCGAGGCGGCTCCCGGCTCGACCTGGTCCAGCCAATCCGTGATGTCCGAGATCTGCAGGGCACAGACATCGGCGATCGATTTTCCGGCAATCAGTGAGGAGCGGGCGGCCGCGTTGAGCCTGGTTCCCCCGCATTCGGGACAGGTGGTGAAGACCACGGCACGGTCGACGAACTCGCGGATGTGCTTCTGCATCGAGTCCCGATCCTTGGACAAGAACGACCGTCGGATCCGCGGGATCAGCCCGTCGAAGGTGATGTTCGTGCCATTGATCTTGACCTTCTCGCCTTCGGCATACAGCAGATAGTGTCGCTCCGTCTCATCGAAATCGGCGACGGGTTTGTCCGGGTCGAAGTACCCGGATTCGGAGAACATGCGCACGGACCAACCGCCGGGTTTGTACCCGGGGACGGTGATGGCTCCGTCGTTCAAGGATTTCGACTCATCGACCACCTCGGCGATGGAGATGTCCGTGGCAGTGCCCATTCCCTCACAGTGCGGGCACATGCCGCCGTTGACGGAGAAGGACCTGCGTTCGACCTGCTTGCCCTCGCCCTTGTCGATGGTCACTGCGCCCTTCCCGCTGAGGGTGGCGACGTTGAAGGAGTAGGCGTTCGTCGATCCGAGGTTCGGCTCGGCCAGCCGGGCGAAGAGGGTGCGCAGCTTCGCATTGATGTCGGAGACCGTGCCCACTGTGGAGCGCGGATTCGCCCCGATCCGCTCCTGATCGACGAGGATGGCCGTCGTCAGTCCCTCGAGGACGTCGACCTCGGGGCGGGCCATCGCCGGCATGAAGCCTTGGACGAAAGCGGAATAGGTCTCGTTGATCATCCGCTGGGATTCGGCGGCGATCGTGTGGAAGACCAGTGAGCTCTTGCCGGAGCCGGAGACTCCCGTGAAGACCGTGAGACGACGTTTGGGGATCTCGACGCTGACGTCCTTGAGGTTGTTCTCCCTGGCTCCGCTGACGCGGATGAGGTCATGGCTGTCTGCAGCGTGCACCGGTTCAGCCTCTCTGCTGGATGCGGATCATGTTGCCGGCGGGGTCGCGCAGGGCGCAGTCACGCAGACCGTAGGGCTGGTCCATCGGCTCCTGCACGATATCGGCGCCCTTGGCCTCCACCTCTGCGAATGCCTCATCGACGTTCGGGGTGGCCAACACGATCGCACCGTAGCTGCCCTTGGCGATGAGCGCCTCGATGGTCTCCCGTTCTGTGTCGCTGATCGTCGGGTCGGTCACGGGCGGGGTGAGCACGATCGAGGTGTCGGGCTGTCCGACGGGGCCGACGGTCAGCCAGCGCATGCGTCCGGAGCCGACATCGAGGCGCAGCTCGAAGCCGAGGATGTCACGGTAGAAGGTCAGGGATTCTTCGGCATCGGTATGCGGCAGGAAGCTGGCGTTGATCGAGATGTCCATGTCAGCAATCGTAGACTGCTCAGCTCGGTGGGACTTCTCGATTCCTGACCGGTCTCAGCGCGTTCTTCACCACGACCGTCGGCAGCCGGTGCTCACCTGCGGCGACACCGTCGCGGTAGCGGGTCGGAGAGAGTCCGACGAGTTCGCTGAAGCGGGTGCTGAAGGTGCCCAAGGAGGAGAAACCGACGGTGAAGCAGATCTCGGTGATCGTGAGATCGCCGCGGCGGATGAGCGCCATGGCCCGCTCGATCCTGCGCGTCATCAGGTACGAGTACGGGGATTCGCCGTAGGCGGACTTGAACTGGCGGCTGAGGTGCCCGGCGGACATGTGCACGCCCGCGGCCAGTGACTCCACGCTCAGCGGCTGGTCGAACTCGCGGTCGATGCGGTCTCGGACCCGGCGCAGAGCCACCAGCTGTTCGTTCATCCCGCGTCGACTCCCTGTTTCAGAGTGCGTCCGCGGAAGAAGTCGGGATGGCGCACGGACTGGATGATCATGATCACCACACCGAGCAGCAGCACCCCGATGCCGAGGACGAAGACGAGTCCGACACCGAAGACCGAGGACCCGGATCCGTAGGCGGGGTCGAGCGAGTCGATCGCGGTGGTGACGAAGATGATCAGCAGGGTCACTCCCCCGATGAGCGGGAACAGGAACCGGAAGAAGAACGTGCGTCCTGAGCCGAAGAGGCTGCGCCGGAAGTACCAGATGCAGGCCAGGCCGGTGATGCCGTAGTAGAAGCAGACCATGAGTCCCAGCGCGGTGATCGTGTCCCACAGGGCGTTCTCCGAGAGCAGCCGCATGACGACGTAGAAGATGCTCGCAGCCCCCGCCGAGGTGACGGTGGCCACCGACGGCGACTTGTAGCGGGGAGAGACGCGACCGTACTTCTCCGGCAGCGCGCCGTAGTGGCCCATCGCCAGGATCGTCCGCGAGGGCGAGACCATCGTCGCCTGCAGCGAGGACAGGGAGGACGAGAGCACCGCGATGGAGACGAGCACCGCGAAGGGTCCCATGACGGGACCGGCGAGAGAGGCGAAGATCGACTCCTGGTTGTCCGGGTTGCCGGCACCGAGACCCTCGGTGCCGATGCCGGCGAACGAGATGACGGCGACGGTGCAGGCGATATAGATGATGACGATCGCGATGATCGTGAGCATCGCGGCCCGCCCCGGGGTCTTCTCCGGGTTCTTCGCCTCCTCATTCATCGTGATCACCGTGTCCCAGCCCCAGAACAGGAAGATCGACAATGACACCGCGGCCGCGACGGTGGAGAAGTCGCCGGCAGACAGCGGATTGAACCAGTCGAGAGACACCTGGGTCGGATCAAAGGCGGTGCCATTGGAAGCCTGCACAATCGCGGCGACGACGAACCAGCCCAGCGCCAGCACCTGGAAGGCAACCAGCCACACCTGCAGCTTCTCGGTGGCTTCGACTCCCCGATACGACACCCAGGCCGCAGCGGCGGTGAGGATGATCGTCACGGGGATGTTGATCCACAGCACTCGTGTGAGTTCGGCGATGGACGGATCGGAGAACACTTGGGACAGAAGGAGGAAGAGGAAGTCGACGGCGACTGCCGCGAGGTTGGACAGCACGAGGACGGTGGCGGCGACGAGTCCCCAGCCGCCCATCCAGCCCAGCCAGGGTCCGAACGCTCTGGTCGCCCACGTGAACGTGGTGCCCGAATCCGGCATCGCCGTGTTCAGTTCCCGGTAGCCGAAGACGACGAGCAGCATCGGCACGAAGCCGATGAGCAGCACGGCCGGGGTGTGCACCCCGACCTCGGAGATCGTCGGGCCGAGCCCCGAGGTCAGCGTATAGGCCGGAGCGATGCAGGAGATGCCGATGACGGCTCCCCCGATGGCTCCGATCTTGCCGGCGGAGAGTCCTTTGGAGCTCAGTCCGCTCGTGTTCGTCGACGGTGACGGCTGTGTGCTGCTCATCTCAGGACTTCTCGCCGAGGATCCTCTCGGCGGTGGCGGTGCCGATGCGCACCGCTCCGTCGACGTGCTGGTAGCCTTCGGCGGCGATATCGGAGCTGGCGAAGTGGATGGGCCCGACCGGGTCGTTCTGGAACGGTCCCCACCGGTGCAGACCGCCCAGGTCATAACTGGTCGCATAGGCTCCGCGGGTCCATTCCTCCGCGCCGAAGTCGGAGAGGTAGAACACCCGGGGGTCGAGTGCCTTCGGGCCGAGGAACTCGGCGAGGGCTTCGAGGATCTTCGTCCGGCGGGACTCTTCGTCCAGTGCCCACATGGCATCGGCATTGACATCGGAGATGAAGCCGACGAGAGTACCTTGCTCTTCCCCGTGGTTCGTGTTGTCGTAGACCTCTTGGACGAGGCGGGAGGCGCCGAAGCCGGTTCCGCACAGTCCGTCTTCGCGCCAGAACGGGGTGTCGTAGGTGGCGTGGACCTTGATGACGAGTCCCATGGACTGGTGCTGGTGGAAGATCTGCTGGAGTCGCGGCAGGGGCGGTGAGTAGCTGATGCGCGAATACAGGTTCGGCGGAACGGCGACGATCGCGGACTCGGCGCTGACTGTGAGCTCGTCGGTCGAGACGCTGACTCCGGTTTCCGACCATTCGATCCGCCGCACCGGCTGCTGCAGACGGACGATGTCCCCACCGAGTTCGTCTGCCATCTGCACCGAGACCGACTGCATTCCGCCGACGACGCGACGGTCGAGGATGAAGTGATCATCGACGAGATTCGTGAATGATCCAGCCGAGGCTGCCATGAGGATGGCTTGGAGTGCTGAGAAGGTCGTGGCGGGCTTGGTCAGCATGCCGCCCGCGACGAACAGTCCGATGTTCTCGCACGCGAGTTCGTCCTCTGACTGCTCACGCAGCCAATGGTGGAAGGAGATCGAGTCGAGTTCAGCAGCATCCTCGGCGGCCCAAGGGGCCTGCGGACCGATCCGGCCAGCGAGTTCGTCGAGGATGCCGATGAGGCGTTCCATCTCTGCCTGAGTCGACTCCCCCACCGGGAACATCTCGCCCGAGTAGACGGTGCGGGTTCCGTCGGGGGCGATGTAGACGCTGTCGCCGTCACGGTAGCGCGGGTAGGTCTCCTTGCCGAGTTCGTCGACGAGAGCGAGCAACGCGGTCTGGTCCGGGGAGATCCACTGGCCGCCGAGTTCGAACATCTGTCCGTCGATGTGCTCGGTCCAGGTGCGTCCGCCCACACGATCGCGGGCTTCGAGGACGATGACGCTGCGTCCGGCCTTCCGCAGTCGGCGGGCGGCGCTCAGGCCGGATGGACCTGCTCCGATGATGACGACGTCACAGGTTTCCTTCGACATGGTGATCTCCTCGAAAGGGGGTGGGGTATTGGCTTCAGGTTAGCCAGCCCACAGTCGAAAACCAAGGTCGAAATCGTGAATGCGAATTTCGTACCCAATAAGCAATTCGTCTGCTATCGCGCTTAGATGCGACTGATTCCTACTGTTTCGCTGCCCGATCCGTTCGAAATTCGTCTTTCAGCGAGGTGGGGTGCGGAATCCGCAGTCAGCTGCTCGCAGCTCGGGTCACTGGACCTCGTACTTGCCGTTGATCTGCCCCGCGCCGACTCCGCCGACGGCTTCCATGGCGGCCTTTGAGAGGTCGAAGCAGCGGTTGCCATGGTAGGGGCCGCGGTCGTTGACGCGAACGGTCACGGACTTGCCGTTTGCGGTGTTCGTGATCTTCACCTTGGAACCGAACGGCAGGGTCTTGTGGGCGGCGGTGAGCTTGTTGGTATCGAAGATCTCGCCGTTGGCGGTCTTCCTGCCGTCGAATCCGTCACCGCCGCCGTAGTAGGACATCGGGCAGCTGCCGGATTCGCCGGCCGATTTGCCGGAGTTCGACGGTCCGTCGTTCTCATCAGCGTCTCCACCGCCGGACGACCCCTCGTTGCCGGATGTCTCTCCGCCGCCGGTAGATGCTTCGTCCTTCTTGTCAGCGGTCTTCGACGGCTCGGGGCTCGGAGTCTCGATATGAGTGTCGATCGTGACCTCGGCCGGCTTCTCCTTCGCCTGTTTCTTCGCCTTGGCGAGGAACTCATCCGTGGCCTTCGTCGGCTCGGAGACAGCGACGGCAGGCGCTTCCGCCACGACCTGACCGCTCGAGGAGGAGTCATTGGGAACCAATGCGAGGCTCGATGCGACGACAGCTGCGGTAGCGGCGGTCGGCACGATGAACGCGGAGAGCACCGGACGGGTGCGAACGGCTGCCAGCACTCCCCCGGCGGTGTTCTGCCGATCGGCCGGTGCATGCCGTCCGGTCTTCTTCGCCGTCAGCGCGGAGAAGATCGAGCCGGACTTCTTGGTGCTCGGTGCTGAGTGTCTGCCCACAGTCGTGTTCCTCGTCGTCATCAGAGAGTAATTCGGTAACTCGGAGATGCACGGGAAGACCTCTCGCAACAGTGCGCTCGAGGAAGAGCTCCAAGTTATCTGATCGTTACCTTGACAGATTCTAGTTAAGGAACTGTTACAAAAGCAATGTGGCACACCCGAACGGTGTGCCACATGAATGCGATTCTGCTCACGGACGGTGTCCGCGCCTCGCCGGAGTTCAGGTCCTCGAAGGCAGTTCGCGGCCGGAGACGGTCACGACCGGAGTCGGTCACGGTCAGCGGGACTTGCGTGTCACCAGCTTCCGGACACCTGCGGCTCCGGACGTCACGGTTTCCTGTGCCTTGTCGAAGGCTCGCTCGACCTTGCCGCTGCGCACGGCGTCGTCGATCGCGTGCGACACGCTTCCCAGCGCACGGTTGACGCTGTTCTCGGTGGCTTCGATGAGGCGGGATGTCGAGGCTGCCTCACGCACGTTCTTCACACCGGTGCTCGCAGCTCCGTAAGCGCGTCCGGCAACCCGGCGTGCACGTTCGGTCGGGGTCTTCGCGGTCGCGTCGATGACGTCGTCGGGTTCGATGGGTTCGCGGTGTGAGCTCATGGCACCATCCTTGAACAGAGCCCGGATGAAATCAACACCCTGGTTAGGATTGGACTATGAATTCCCAGCGGGAGGTCATCGCGGACCCAGAGATCATCGCGCACCGAGGCGGCCTGTGGCCGGGAATGAGCGAAAACACCCTCGAGGCCTTCACTGCTGCGGCGGCTGCCGGAGTCGAGTTGATGGAGACCGACGTCCACGCCTCCGCCGACGGCGTCCTCTTCGCCGCCCACGATGCCGACCTCAACCGCATCGCAGGACTGGCACACTCCATCCGCGAACTGCCTGCCGACGAACTTGACGAGGTCGAACTCCTCGCCGGGGGTCGACTCCCCCGCCTCGAGGCGCTGTTCGAGGCGCTGCCGCAGGTGCAATGGAACATCGACGTGAAGGCCGCCCACAGCATCGGTCCGATGATCCGCTTCGTTCACAATTTCAACGCCGCCGACAGAGTCCGACTCGCCTCCTTCGACTCGGGCACCCTTCGTCGTCTGCGCACAGCTCTGCCGGGCGTGCGCACGTCGACAGGGACCACGGAGACTGCCCTCTTCGCCCTCGGTCGGCTGCCGGGAGTACCCGATCATGGGTTCGCTCCTCTGCCGCCGGGCGTCGACGCCTTGCAGGTGCCCGTCTCGTTCAAACGGATCCCGGTGGTCACCGCCGACTTCGTCGACCGGGCTCACCGCTCAGGACTGCTCGTCCATGTCTGGACGGTCAATGATGCGGAGACGATGGGCTCGCTGCTCGGCCTCGGAGCCGATGGGATCGTCACCGATGATGTCGAGCTCGGCCTCGAGGTGCTGGCCCGCCGACGGGGTTAGCTGTGTGGACGCTCCGGGAACACCCCCGCGGCGTGTCGGCGAGGAATATTCGAGCACGGTAGACTGTTACATTGCGTCCAAGGTGTGCAGTCGAGTCGGAAGGTCTTAGATATGAGCGAACGCAGTCTCCGCGGAACACAGTTGGGCTCGCGCAGCCTCGAAACCGAAGAGGGCGTCGAGCCGGCACCCCGCCAGATGGTCGAATTCGAATGCGAAGACGGAACCCGCTTCAAGGTGCCGTTCTCGATCGAAGCCGAAGTCCCCTCGACGTGGGATTCCGGCATCCACGGCATCGGTGTCCGCGTCGGCGTCAACGAACCCGATGGTGAGTCCGTCAAGCACGTGCGTTCCCACTGGGACATGCTGCTGGAGCGCCGGTCCTTCGACGAACTCCAGGTGCTCCTCGACGAGCGCCTCGCGATCCGTCGCGGTGAGGTCCCGGCCCAGAGCTGATTCAGCTGCGCTGAAGGCACCGAAGGGGTGCAGGTCAACAGACCTGCACCCCTTCCCCTTTCGCCTATTGCTACCTGACGGCGGCCCAGCAACCTCGCGTCAGGTTGCTGGGCTGTGTTGTCTCATTACGTTGCTGACAACCTGACTCATTACGTTGCTGACAGTATGTCTCAATACGTTGTTGACACACT
>NZ_JBNFOL010000054.1:0-10907 GCF_057364765.1 Brevibacterium sp. LAARM3_SD1
CTCGGCGGTGCCGCCGGAGCGGCCGCTGGATTCGGTGCGGCCGGGGCTGCGGGCCCCGGCGGTCGTGGTGGTCCGGGTGGCTCTGGTGGCTCTATCGGTCAGGGCAGAGACTTTGTGGGCACGGGCTACCCGGGAGCCGGACCCTCCGGCGGAACGCCCGGTGGCGGGCAACCGCAGTACCCCGGATCCAGCCGACCGACCAATCATGGCGGATCCGCTTACGGCTCGGGGCCCGGACAAGGGCCGGGCTATGGTTCCGGGCGGATGCACGGACAGCCGCCTCAGCAGGCGACCGCACCTCCGATCAGCAACCCCAACGGCGGCATTCAGGCAGGCCCGGGCTCCCCGATGGCCGGCGCCGACTTCGGCCGTTCCGGCTTCGTCCAGCCCGGCACCCAGCCCGGTCAGGGACAGAGTCTGGTCGGACCGAGCGGTCCCGGCGGACCGCATGGTCAGGTCGCGCAGGGGCAGTGGGGCGACCGGTCCGGTCACGGCGGTCAGCTCAGGGGTCCCGACGGTCAGCCGGTACAGCCGGGCAGGCAGCCGCTGTCGCCGATGGGAAATCGGCGAGTGCAGTCCGGCGGCTGGGTCGTCTTCGGACTCGTCGCCTTGGCGGTCGCCGTCATGCCCCTCGGCCCGCTGGTCATCAGCGTCGTCGCGTTGATCTGGTCGGTGCTCGCCCGCACCGGCACACGTCTGGATCGGAAGGTTCAGCGGTACCGGTTCGACCGCGGAACGGATTCCGGTGGATTCTTCCGGGCGCTCGCCTCGGCGCCGGGAGCCGTGCTGGCGTCGATCCTGACCTCAGTGGCCTCGCTCATCCTGCCGGCGATCGCGGCTGCTGCCGCGCTCGTACTCACTCGACTCGACATCGCCGGGATCGTGCCCAGCGGTGCCTCCGAACAATGGTCGGTGTGGGCAGCCGGTGCCGCCGGTTCGCTCGTGTTGTGGGTCGGGCCGGGAGCCTCGAGTCTGCGTTTCGGGTCGCGGCTGCTCGTCTCGGGGGCCACTCGCAATCAGCTCGGCCGGCTCATCGCCCTGGCCGTGATCGCGCTGCTCATCATCCTGGCCGTCATGGTCATCCAGTCGGGGGCGGCCATGTCGTGGTGGCCGCTGACGACGAACCCCTTCGACTATCTGCCCGGACCGGTCTGAGCCGGCGGGGGAGTCTGCCTCCGATGTCGGGAGATCAGCGCCGCTGTGTCGAGGTAGTTGAACGTTGTAGTTGAACCTTGAATGTTTCTGGGAGTCGGCCACTCACCTGTTTCGGTACAGTGGTGCCGGCGGGTCGTGGTAGCCGTCCCGCACCGATCGGGCCTCAGGCCGCACCGATGTCAGACGATCCAACGTGAGGAACAATGGCGAAGAACAACTCCGCGGACGACAAGCGGAACCGCGCACGCGAGAACGCCCGCCAGATCGCGGCGAATCAGGCGAAGAAGGAGAAGACCGCCAAGACGATCCTGTACACCGGGATCGCAGTGGTCGTCGTCGCCGTGCTGGCCGTGGTCGGTGTGCTCGTTTTCCAGCAGAGCAAACCAGCTGTCAGCCCCACGAACTATGTTGCCGACGGAATCACCGTGGGCAAGGACAAAACGCTCGTGCAGCCGCTGAAGATGCCCGAAGGTGAGGAGTCGGATCTGCCGGCTCCGACCGATGAGGGTGCGAAGAAGGGGGCCGCCACAGTCACCGTCTACCTGGACTTCCAGTGCCCCGGCTGCAAGGCCTTCGAGGAAGGCAATGCAGACATGCTGCGCAAGCTCGCCAATGAGGGCTCGATCGTCGTCAACTACAAGCCGGTGTCGTTCCTCGACCGCATGTCCAGCGGAAACGAGTACTCGACTCGCGCCGCCAACCTCGCCGCCTGCGTCGTCGACAGCCAGCCCGAGGTCGCCGTCGATCTGTTTGACGCCCTCTTCGCTCAGCAGCCGGAGGAAGGCACCGAGGGCCGCTCCGATGAGGAGCTGCTCAAGGTGGCCGAAGATGCCGGTGTCGACACCTCGAAGAAGCTCAAGGCCGACCCTGAGCAGACCGTGAAGTCCTGCGTCACCGACCGGACCTTCGACAAGTTCGTCGAGCAGTCGAGCCAGACCGCTCTGGACGATGGCGTCGAAGCCACCCCGTGGGTGCTCATCAACGGCAAGCACACCGACAAGACCAGCGACTCGCAGGCCCTGGCCACCGAGATTCTCAAGGCCACCGGAGAGTTCAAGGGCTGATCGCCTGAGTCTCCCGGCCGTGCCACGTGAGTACCGGTGCTGAGTGAGAAGGCCGGATCCCGCCGAGGTGGGGTCCGGCCTTCTTCATACCCCGCGGGAGGGGTGTGGCCAGGATTGAGGTGGGAGCCGCCTCGGTGATGGCGTTCTGCGGGGCTCGTCCCCGCGGTTTTGTGGCCGGCCCGCATGGACTACTATCGTGTAGGCGCGCACGCTCGGTGCGCACCACGCCTCCTTAGCTCAGTTGGTAGAGCACCGCTCTTGTAAAGCGAAGGTCGTCAGTTCGAGTCTGACAGGGGGCTCCACCCGAAGAGGCCCCGCGCATCGCTGGAAACAGTGAGCGCGGGGCTTTTTCTGTGCTCATTAGAGGCCGACCGAGGGTTAATGATCAAAATGTGTGTACAGCGCAGGCGTGTCACGCCCACTGCGGTCACCGTGATCGGCCGCCCCATCCCTTCTGGATGCCGTCGTCCGGCCGCCCCATCCCTTCTGGATGCCGTCGTCCGGCCCGTGAGGCAGCAGCCGCCAGGCCTCAAGCTGCCCGCGAGTCGTTCCGTGAACCCCGCCCGCATTGGATTGTTGGGTCGATCCACGGTTGGTTTTCGCTGTCAAAAACACGTGGATCGACCCAACAATGCGCTTAAGAAGGGTGACGCAATCGAATTGGGTCGCCATCGGACATTTCCGTTGGCGAAAAGTATCCGATACTGACCTGAAGTCAGCCACCGGGCCAGTGCGAGCTCGGATTGCCCCGGCTAGCCCTGCCCGTCGCGTCTGAACACGAGCATGAGGGAGCGCATGCTCAGCACGAAGCCGCCGAAGAGCAGCACGAAGCCGAAGAACGAGTACAGGTGGATATCTTTCGTCAGCAGCGGACCCTCGTCGCTGGTGATGAGCATGATCGCTCCGACCACGGCGGCCCCGGCGAGGACGGCGACGATGAGCTGCTGGAACAGGCTGGTGAGGAAGCTGCGATCGGAGGGATTCTCGAGCACGCGCATGTTCATCGAGAACCGGCCCTGCTCGAGATCCTCGGTGATCTTGTTGATCCGGCGCGGCATGCGGTCGATCATCGGCATCAGCTGCAGCGCCCGACGCTGCAGCTCATCGGTGATCTTCGTGCCCTTGAGCTTCGACCGCACGAGTCTGTTGCCCTCTCGCCGGGACACGGCGACGACATCGAAGTTCGGGTCGATCGTCAGCAGCGCACCCTCCACCGTGGCCATCGCGCGGAAAGCTGCGCTGATCGGCGCCGGCACGGAGAAGCGGTGAGCGAGCACGAGATTGAACAGATCATCGAAGAGCTTCTGCCCCTGCGCCGCACGGATGCCGCCTCCGTAGCGCAGCAGCAGTTCGCCGACGGCGCGTTCGACGTCCCGATCGTCGAGCCCGTCGGGCCGTCCGAGGAGTTCGATGATGGCGTCGGTGGCCCCGGCGCTGTCGTTCTGGTCGATCGAATAGAGCATGAGACCCAGCGAGGTCTGGGTGCCCGGGTCGAGTCGGCCGACGGCACCGAAGTCGAGAAGCCCCAATTTCCCCTCGGGAGTGATGAAGATATTGCCGGCATGCAGATCGGCGTGGAAGATCCCGTCGCCGATGATCTGCTCGAGCGTGGCTCCCAGCAGCGTGGTCGCCAACCGGGAGCGTTCGGCATCGCTGAGCCCGGTCAGCAGCGCCCCTGCCCGAGAGACCGGCTGTCCGGGCAGCCGATCCATGACCAGCAGACGTTCGCCGCTCAGGCCCGGATAACCGTGAGGAACGGTGACATCGAACTTGCCCGACCGCGTGAGAGAGGCCTCGATGCTGGCCATATTGTCCAACTCGATCCGATAGTCGAGCTCCTCTTCGAGTGTGTTCGCGAACCCCGCGGCCAGCGACTTCACACCCAGATCCCGACCCCAGGTCGTGGTCTTGTTCAGCCAGGCCGCCAGTCGCAGGATGATGTCGAGATCCTGCGTGACCTGATTGAGCGCCTTCGGGCGCTGCACCTTGACGATGACCTCCGTGCCGTCGAGCAGGGTCGCCTCATGGACCTGCGCCACCGAGGCGGCCGCCAGCGGCGTGGAGCCGATCCGTGCGAACACCTCTCCGATCGGCCGACCGAGCCGCTCGGCGATGGCCGGTTCGATGACTGACCAGGGTTCGGGTGTGACCTCCGTCTGGAGGGTCTCGAGCTCACGGACGAACACCGGAGGGAGGATATCTCGGCGGGTCGAGAGCATCTGTCCGAGCTTGACGAAGGTCACCCCCGCCTCGGCGAGGGATTCCTTGAGCGCCCGCGCGGTCTTGACCTCGCGACCCGGCGAATCCCCGCCGAAGCCGCGCAGCTGGGAGCCGAGCCCGTGCCGCACGGCGATGGACACGACTTGGGCGTAGCGGCGGGCGCGGCGACGGCGGGACTTCCACCCGAAGAACAGCGACTGCGGGCTCGGCAGGGACCCGGTCGGGAAGGCCGCTTCGAGCATGACGAGGGCACCGACGCCCAGGGCGAAGATCCACCCGAGGGCGAGCACCATGAACAGCACCGCTACCCCGGGGGAGACGTCGAGGCCGGTGGTGTTCTGCCCGGTGCCGGCCCGGTAGAGGTATTGGACGGTCACGGCCACGACGGCGCTCATGACGAGGCCGACGGCCAAGGTGCGCGGCCAGCCGGTGGGAACTCCGACGACACGGCGGACCACGGTGGCGGCGAACCATGACTGGAGGAAGAGGAAGACGAGCGCGGCCAGGCTCACCAGCACGAATCCGCCGACGTCCAGCGCTTCCATCGATGACTCTCCTGATCCTGTCCGGCCCGTCAGCGTGGGGCTGTCGGGGCGAACATCGTCGAATCGGTCATCTCCAGCCTAGTCCGTGTGCGCTGGGTCAGTCCTAGTCCGTGTGCGCTGGTTCAGTGTGCGCGCGACGGGGCAGCCCTGAGTTGGCGGGTCAGTCCGTGCTCGTTGGTTCAGCCCGTACCTTGCGGGTCAGCCCGTACTCGGTGGGTCAAGGCGCCTCCGGCGGCCGGGCAGTCCGACCTGGCGGGCCCAGATGAGGATCCAGACCGCGCCGAGGAAGGCGAGCAGTCCCGGGAAGAGCACCCCGAATCGCAGGGTGGTCACGGTGATGATGAGGGACAGCAGCGTCGGCCCGCCGAGTTTGCCGCCGTTGTTGAAGATCGCCCAGATGCCGAGGAACCGGGGCCGTCCGACTGCGGGGGAGAGGTCCGCCCCGATAGTCATGTTCACACCCGCCCCGAGGCCGTTGCCGAAGGCCATGACCGCGGCGGCGATGACCATTCCGGCGAGATCCGGCTTCGCGACCATGATGACGAACCCGGTGCCGAAGATGGACAGGCAGGCGACGAGAGTCGCCACCCGGCCGAGGTGATCCTTGATGTACGCGCCGAGGAACATGACGATGAGTTCGAGTCCGGCGCCGAACGCGATGATAAGCGAGATCGAGGACTTGTGCAGCCCGATCTCGACGCCCCACAACTGGACGACGACCGGCTGGGCGGCGCGGGCCGCCGCAAGTGCGATGATCGTGACGCCGGTGAGGATCACCGACTTCCACCGCACGTCCAACGGCGGCCGACGGTCCTTTTTCTCCTTCTTCCGTCGCCGAGGATGGGCGGCGTCTCCGTGTGCGGCACCGGCCGCCTCGGCGAAGGCAGGATCGTCGTCGGGGGAGTGATCCTGATCGTCCGGACGGGAGGTCGGTGCCGCCTCGGCGCGGTGGGGGTGGTCGTCGAAACCGGGGATCTGCGCGATCGGCAGGGCCATGATCGCGATCGCAGCGACGGCGGTGAGACCGGAGAAGACGAACACGGACCAGATCGGGAAGACGAGCATGAGGCCCGCGCCGATCATCGGCCCGATGAGGTTGCCGACCCGCTGCGTGCCGCCGAGCGCGGTCATCGCCTTGGCGAGGTCGGCCGGCGGCATCACCTCGGCGGCGACGGCCTGACGGGCCAGGCTCCACACGTCGGAGACCGGGCCGAAGACCATGAGTGCGACCGTGTAGACGAGCAGCGAGTACGGCGAATCCCAGATGAAGGCGGCGACGATGGAACCGAGGACGATGATCGCTGCAGCTGTGGCCACGGTCATCGCCCGGAAATCACCAAGGCGGTCGATGAGGATCCCCGCCGGCACCGTGGCCATCAGGGACACGGCTCCCATGATGCCGACGATGGCGGCCGCGAACGCCTGCGTCGACCCCAGCGACAGCGCCCCGAGGACGAGGATCGGCATGATCGCACCCAGGCCGACGGCGAAGAGCGCGAACGGCACGAGCACCGGCCACATGATGGGTTTGAGCACATGACAAGTTTAGTTGAGGCCGGGGTGAGGCGTTCGCGGATGTGTCGGGTACCCTATCGGTCCGTCTCTGAAAGTGGCACGCTGGAGTCATGGTCTCTCAGAGCGTTGTCCCATTTCACAGTGTCGTCCCGCCCTATCTCCTCGATGCGATCGCCGAACGCGGCACCGAGCGATTCCCGAAGGCCGCGGCCGCGGCGGCCAGCTGTCGGATGTCAGATGAGAGCAGCCGGGACCTCCGCCTGGCTGGTCTGCGCTATACACCGCCGGCCGATCTCGGCAAGGAGGAATCGGCGCTCGCCGCCCTCGCCCCGGCAGGACTGCAGCGCCTCATCCACGATGCACAGAACACCGAGGTGCTGCCCGGCGAACTCGTCCGCTCCGAGGGCGAAGAACCCGTCGAGGATGAGCCGGTCAACGAAGCCTATGACGGGCTCGGCGCTTCGTATGCGCTGTTCTCCGAGGTGTTCGGACGCGATTCGCTCGACGGCGCGGGAATGCCGCTCATGGCCAGCGTCCACTACGGCAGGGACTACGACAACGCGTTCTTCGACGGCCGACTCATGGTCTTCGGCGACGGCGACGACGAAGTGTTCACCGGCTTCACCGGTTCGCTGTCGATCATCGGCCATGAACTCTCCCACGGCGTCATCAGCCACACCGCCGACCTCGAATACTTCGGCCAGCCGGGAGCACTCAACGAGCACTGCGCCGATGTCTTCGGCGCGCTCACCCAGCAGCACGACGCTGGACAGAGTGCCGAGGACGCCGACTGGCTCATCGGCGCCGGAATCTTCACCCCCGAAGTGACCGGCCGTGCCCTGCGGTCGATGATCGAACCCGGCACGGCCTACGACGATGACGTCCTCGGCAATGATCCGCAGCCGGCGCATATGGACGACTTCGTCACCACCGAGTCCGACAACGGCGGGGTCCACCTCAACTCCGGGATCCCGAATCGCGCCTTCGCGCTCGCCGCGACCAGCGTCGGCGGTCCGGCGTGGGAGAGCGTCGGGCAGGTCTGGTACTCGGTCCTCACCGGGTCCGAGATCACACAGCGCACCGATTTCGCGGAGTTCGCAGAACTCACCATCGCCGAGGCGGCCGACCAGTTCGGTGCCGGATCCGACGTTCACGATGCGATCGTCTCCGGGTGGGAAACCGTGGGCATCTCCCACGCAGGTTCGGCGCGGGGAAACCAGGGGAGCAGCTGGTGAACGATATCCCGGTCGGGGACTCGCGAGACGACGGTGACAACGGCTCCTCCGGTATGACGGGCGAGGGGTTCGGGCATCTGCTCGTCGAACGCTCGGGTGGGATCGGCGGGATGCTGCTCGTCTGGGATGTCGACATCGACGCGAGCTCTCGGCGGGATGACCTCGGGCCGCGCATCGCCGAACTTCCCTGGTCCGACAGCGGACAGAGCGATGATGAGCCGCAGAATAGTGGTTCGCCGCAGACGGCGGGCGCTGACCGGTTCGTCTACCTCATCGAAAGCCGGTTCGGGCGAGTGCGCTTCGGCGAGAGCCAGATGCCGCCGGAGTGGAAGCAGCTGGTCGACGACGTGCGGGAAGTCGCCGAACCGCAGAGGCGGCAACCCGGCTGACCCTTATGCTGGAGGTCATGACTGACACCAACCACGACCCGGGCAGCGACGCTCGGACGACGGCCGAGAAGAACGAACGCGACCTCGAATCGGGGGTCCACACCGACCTCAAGGAGTCGATGACGTACGGGTCGTACCTCGACCTCGACCGGCTCCTGAACGCCCAGCACCCCGTCAGCTCTCCCGAGCACCACGACGAGCTGCTCTTCATCATCCAGCACCAGACCACGGAACTGTGGTTCCGGCTCGTCATCCACGAACTCCTCGACGCCCGCCGACTCATCGCCGCCGATGAGCTGCAGACCGCGCTCAAGCGCATCGCCCGAGTCAAACACATTCAGAAGACCCTGACCGAGCAGTGGTCCGTGCTCGCCACGCTGACGCCGAGCGAATACGTCGGATTCCGCGACCAGCTCGGCCGTGCCTCCGGCTTCCAGTCCTGGCAGTACCGGGCCGTGGAATTTCTGCTCGGCAACAAGAATCGGGCCATGCTCCCGGTCTTCGACGGAGAACCCGAAGCACGTGCGGCGTTGGAACAGTACCTGGAGGAGTCGAGCATCTACGACGAGTTCCTCGCCTGCCTGGCCCGCCGCGGACTCCCGGTGCCGCAGCGACTCCTCGATCGGGACAAATCGGTTGCCCACACCTTCGATGAGGAACTGAGCGACGTCTTCCGCATCATCTACGAGAACCCGCAGAAATACTGGCAGGAATACGAGAGCTGCGAAGAGCTCGTCGACCTCGAGGAGAACTTCCAGCTCTGGCGCTACCGGCACATGCGCACGGTGTTGCGAATCATCGGCATGAAACGCGGAACCGGTGGTTCGAGCGGAGTCGGATTCCTGCAGAAGGCGCTCGATCTGACGTTCTTCCCCGAACTCTTCGATATCCGCACCGGCATCGAGAACGGCCCCGGCATCGGCGACAGGGGAGTCTGAGGTCCCGCTTCTCAGTCGAGCAGGAAGTCCCTCACCTGCGCGAAGTACGGCGAATCGGGGTCGATGACATCGGCATGGTGGGCCCCTGCCAGCTCGGTCAGAGCGGCGGGAAAGACTCGGGAGAATTCGACGTCGACGGTGGCATCGGCATCCCCATGGATCGCATGGACATCGACGCGTGCCGGGATGAGCGCCGCTCGCGATCTGGGGTCGTGCCGCAGGTAGGCGTCCAGATCGTCCTGCGGGCGCACGCCCATATAGTCGAGGACCGCTCCATCGCCGAGGTGGCCCTCGACTTCCCGGAACAGGTCCGTCACCGGGGCCAGCGGACGCAGGCGGATCCGCGGTCCCTCCTCGGGCTGATGTGAGGCCCAGGCGAGGACGAGGCAGCCACCGGCGGAGTGGCCGGAGACGATGAGATTCTGCCGCGCCCGTTCGCTGACACCCCAGTGCGGCAGTTCGGCGCACACCGAATCGATAGCTGCAGTGACATCGTCGAGCAGGAGCGGCTGACCGCCGAGTCGTCGATACTCGACGGAGGCCACGAGCGCTCCCGACTCGGCCAATGCCCGAGCCAGCGGTCGAGCATGAGCAAGATCAGTGCGGGGCCGGAAGTAGCCTCCGTGGACGAAGATCACCGTCGCCGAGGCGGCCGCTGGGTCACCATAGACCTCGACGAACTGCTCGGGGGAGTCCCCGTAGGCGTGCCGGAACGACGGAGCCGCCTCGGTGCCGGCAGCAGAGAGCTCGGGAATGCGCACGGACTCGATGCTCATCCTTCGGAATCCCGAGGCGAGTTCACCGCGCCAGCGTCGGCGTCGCCTGCGCGGGTTTCGCCGCGGTCGGTCCGGCCGGCAGCGTCGGCCTCGCCGTTCTCCCGGGCACGGTCGACTTCGCGCGAGCGTTCGACGAGGTCGCGGACGCGAGTGAGCTCCGCCAGCTTCGGGTCGAGGGTGTCGCCGGAGGACTGTCCGCGCAGTCGGCGACCGACCCATGGGGCCAGGTATTCGCGGGCCCACCGCGATTCCTCGCTCATCGCCTCGCGGATCGCCCGCGTCGGCCGGGCGGGAACACCGAAGCCCTCGACCGGCAGGGACCGACCGCTTTCCAGGGTGGCCAGAGCCTGCTCGGCGACGAGGTGGTGGCCCTTCGTCGACAGGTGGATGCGGTCGTCGGCCCACATCTCCGCAGCGTAGAGCGAACGCAGCCCCCACAGATCGACCATATGGCAGCCGTGCCGCTGCGCGATCGACCACAGGTGGGCGTTGTATATACCCACTCGAGGACGGACCGCGCGGATGAGCGGGGAGCTGAACTCGGTATCGAAGCCGTTGCACATGAGCACCTCGATGCCGGCCTCGCGCATGGCGATGACAGCACGTTCGAACTTCGCAGCCAGGGCATCGATATCGGCCTTCGGGCGCAGGCAGTCATTGCCCCCGCCGCACAGGCTCACCAGGTCCGGCTTCATCTCGAGCACCTGCGGTACCTGGTCATCGACGATGCGGTCGAGCAGACGGCCCCGGATGGCCAGATTGGCGTAGGACAGGTCGGGGCTGCCCACCGACGACTCGGTGAGCATGAGCGCGAGCCGGTCGGCCCAGCCGCGGTACCGGTCCTCGGCGCGCGGATCGGAATCCATCAGACCCTCACTGAACGAGTCTCCGATGGCGACGTAGGAGTTGATCGGCTCAAGCATCAGGGATCCTTCTCTCTTCGGACGACTCATTCAGTGCTCTTCGGGCGACTCACCCAGACTATACGCCGAGCCTGACACGGCCACCTCCGCCCCAGAACTACCTGACGGCGGCCCAGCTACCTCGCGCCAGGTTGCTGCGCCGCCGTC
>NZ_JBNFOL010000055.1:0-10509 GCF_057364765.1 Brevibacterium sp. LAARM3_SD1
CGCACCGCCGAGGGCCGCTCCCCGCCGCCCCGGCCACCGCCGCGACCGCCGGGGCTGGTCATCGACAGCGGGCATGACCGCGGTTCCGCTCGGCGTCCGCTGCTGTCCGCCCGCCCCGCCGCTGGGTCCCGACCCGAGCTGAGGCACGCGCCCGGACTCGATGTCGACGAGAGCGTCGAGGATCATCTGCCCCGACGGTCGACGTTCGGGCTTCGGATCGAGGCAGGCGGCGATGAGCGGCGCGAAGTTCTTCGGCGCCCCGTCAAGATCGAATTTGCCCATGGCCACGCGCCCCAGCACGGCCTCCAATGGCCCGGAGCCATAGGGGTTACGGCCGGTGGCGGCGAACGCCATGGTCGCGGCCCACCCCCACCAATCGGTCTTCTCGCTCGAGGTCTTACCGTCGGCGATCTCCGGGGACAGGTAGCCGGGGGTGCCCATGACCAGCCCCGTGGCGGTCACGCGCACTTCGTCGGCGACCTGGGCGATGCCGAAGTCGATGACCATCGGCTCACCGTCCATGATCATCACGTTCGCAGGCTTGAGGTCGCGGTGGATGACGCCGGCGTCGTGGACGGCGTTGAGGGCGTCGAGGAGTGCGTGACCGAAGTGGACGAGCTCATCCTCGGCGAAGGGGCCGTTGTCGCGGACGTCATCGGACAGGGTCTGCCCGTCGACGAATTCGGTGATGATGAACGGCTGCGCGGCATCGAGTTCGGCGTCGAGGACCTCGGCGATGCGGGGGTGGCGGATCCGGCGCAGGGTGCGGGTCTCCCGGGCCAGACGCTTTCTGGCGGTCTCGTCATTGGCGATGTGCGGATGGAGGACCTTGACCGCGACCGGGTTGTTTCCGCCGTCGACACCGAGGTAGACGACACCCATGCCGCCCGAGCCGAGCTCCTCGATGAGGCGGTAGCCTCCCAGTTCCTGATCCATCACCTGGCCAAGCCTAGTCGAGCGAGTACAGTTCATTCCAAGGACCGACACAGGAGGAGGCGCAGATGAGCACCGTCGACTCTGCCGAGCCGAGCACCGACAACCCGTGCGGCGACAGCGATTTCGTCGTCGTGGCCAACCGACTTCCCGTCGACCGTGATCCTCAGGATGCGAACCGCGGATGGCGCACCTCACCAGGGGGTTTGGTCACCGCGGTGGCTCCCGTGATGAAGGCGCAGGAGGGGGCATGGATCGGGTGGACGGGCGTCGCCGACGAGGATTTCGAACCCTTCACGATCGACGGCATGCACCTGACCCCGGTGACTCTGACAAGTGAGGATGTCCTCAGGTACTACGAAGGGTTTTCCAACGCCACATTATGGCCGCTCTATCACGATGTCATCGTCCCGCCCGAGTACCACCGCACCTGGTGGGATGCGTATGTGCGGGTCAACGAGCGCTTCGCGCGCAAGGTCGCCGAGGTGGCCGCGCAATCCGCGACCGTGTGGATCCATGATTATCAGCTGCAGCTGGTTCCGCAGATGGTCCGACGCCTGCGCCCGGACCTCGCGATCGGGTTCTTCAACCACATTCCCTTCCCGCCCTACGAGCTCTTCGCCCAGCTGCCGTGGCGCGACGAGATCCTCCGCGGGCTCCTCGGCGCCGATCTCATCGGGTTCCAACGGCCGG
Source organism: Brevibacterium sp. LAARM3_SD1 (assembly GCF_057364765.1). Taxonomy (NCBI): domain Bacteria; kingdom Bacillati; phylum Actinomycetota; class Actinomycetes; order Micrococcales; family Brevibacteriaceae; genus Brevibacterium; species Brevibacterium sp. LAARM3_SD1. The sequence goes on from NZ_JBNFOL010000055.1 coordinate 1,627, forward strand.
CGGACGCAGCGAATTTCCGCCGTGCCGTCCGCGGACGTCTGGGATATGCGACGAAGGGGTCGACCGTCTCGGTTCCGCCGGGTGACTTCCTTCCGGCCCACCTCGTCCGTGCCGAGCCGTTCCCGATCTCGATCGACACTCCTTATCTCGAGGAGCTCGCCCGCGATCCGAAGATCCTGGAGAGGGCGAAGGAGATCCGCGAGGAGGTCGGCAATCCGCGGGTGGTGATGCTCGGCGTCGATCGCATGGACTATACGAAGGGCATCCGCCACCGACTCAAAGCGTTCGGGGAGCTGCTCGCCGAGGGCCGACTCGACGTCGAAGACGTCGTGCTCATTCAGATCGCGACCCCGTCGCGGGAACGGCTCGAGCAGTACAAGATCATCCGCCACGACGTCGAACTGGCTGTCGGACGGATCAACGGCGAGCAGGTCGACGTGGGATCGATCCCCGTGCGCTACCTCCACCATTCGTATCCGCGCGACGAGATGACGGCGTTCTTCCTCGCCGCCGATGTCATGTTGGTGACGGCGCTGCGAGACGGAATGAATCTTGTCGCCAAGGAGTATGTGGCGTGCCGGAAGCGAGACGACGGAGCCCTCGTGCTCTCCGAATTCACCGGGGCGGCCGAACAGCTCAAGGGCGCAGTGATGGTCAATCCGCACGACATCGCCGATCTCAAGGCAGGCATCCTCGAGGCCGTGCAGATGGACGAGAGGACTCGCACCCGTCGGATGAAACAGATGCGCAAGAGAGTCGCCACGGACACCGTGAGCCGGTGGTCGAAGAACTTCCTCGCCGAACTCGAGCACCTCAAGCACAATCCCGAGGTCATCGTCCCCGAACACCCCGTGGTGCAGAAGAACCGGACCGCACCGCCGCCGGATGTACCGGCGGCCCCGTCCGACCGCGCCGACAGACCCGAAGATTCCGAGTGGACAGACGATATCTCCACCGCCCGCTAGGAGAAGCACAGTGACATCGAAGCCGACCGAGCTCGGTCCTGCCGGCTCTGCCCCCGCCGAGGTGGACCTTCGTGATCTCGCCACCGCCGATTCGCTGCTGCTGGCCTTGGATTTCGATGGAGTGCTCGCACCCCTGCAGGACGATCCGTCGACCTCCCGGATGCTCCCCGAATCGACCGCGGCCATCGCGGCGCTGGCAGGACTGCCGCGCACCCGAGTTGCGCTGGTGTCCGGCCGCGATATCGCGACGCTGCGCCGCCTGTCCGAGGCCCCTGACCCGGCCTGGCTCATCGGCTCGCACGGTGCGGAGGCCGAACTCGGGATCGACACGGCCCATGACGGCGACTCCGCCGTCACCCGGTCCCCCGAGCTCACCGCGGCCGAGGCGGAGATGCTCACCGCCGTCGATGCTCACCTCGACGCGTTCTGGCACACGTTTCCGGGCGCCGACATCGCCTCTGACTTCCTCATCGAGCGCAAGCCCTACTCACGGACGGTCCATACTCGTGGAATCGCCTCCGAGGCGGCCGCGGCCCTGCACGGCCACGCCACCGAAGTGGTCGAGGAGTTTCCCGACATCCGCGTCATCGAAGGCCACGACATCACCGAACTCGCCGTCAAACAGGCGACGAAGGGCGACGGCATCCGACTGCTCGCCCGCGCCGGCGAACCGACGGCGATGGGCTACCTCGGCGACGATGTCACCGATGAGGATGCTTTCGCAGCACTCGACGAACTCACGGACTCCCACGCTCTTGATGCGAGTCTGACCGTCAAGGTCGGGTCCGCACAGACTCGCGCTTCGTGGCGGATCGCCGATCCTGCGGCCGCGGCCGAACTGCTCGGCCGTCTCGTTGCCGAACGCACGGATTTCCTCCGCACCGTCCACGGCTGAGGTCGAGCCGCCTCGGCGAACTCCGCCTGCGATGTTTCGGTCGGCTCCGCGCCGGGACAGCGCCGCCTCGGCGAGGACGATTGCGAACGCAGCCCCGGTTCAGCGACGCTGCGGGGGCACGGCACTGGCACGGAGGACGAGGTCCGGGTCGACCGTGTAGTCGACGTGCACGCGGGCGTCGCCGGCGGCGATCATCGCGCGGACCTCGTCGATCGCCGACTGCGCCACGGTCGCCCAGTCGTAGACGACCTGCGACAGGGGCGGTTGGACGACATCGGCGTCGGGGACGTCGCCGACTGTGAGCAGGGACAGGTCCCGGGGCACGTCCAACCGGAGCCGCTGGGCGGCCTCGAGCATGCCGAAAGACAGGGACGGGGCGCAGGCGATGACGGCGGTGCAGCGCAGATCGAGCAGCTCCTCGGCAGCGGCGACTCCGGCCATGGCTCCGCCGGCGGCCTCGACGACGGGAGCCTGATCGCGGGTGGCGGGAATGTGGAGGATTCCGGCCATCGAGCGGCGGAAGCCGGCAATGCGGGCCGGGGCCGCCGAATCGCGCAGCACGGCGAGTCCGATGCGTTTGTGGCCGAGATGGACGAGGTGGGCCACGGCCGTGTCGATGCCGCCGGTCGCGTCGAGGTAGATGCGGGAGATCCCGTCGTCGTGGCGGGCATTCGAGATGCGGATGAGCGGCAGTCCGCGCTCGGCGAGCATTCCCGCGAGCACACCGGCGGCACCCCCGCCGACGACGATGGCTCCGGCGATTGCCGGTCCGCCGTGTTCGCTGCCGAGGACGGTCTCGAGCAGAGTCTCATTGCGTTCGGCGATGGCCTCGATGTGGACGACGGCGATGCCGAGTCCGAACATCCGGTTCGTCAGGATCTCCGCGAGCCGCGAATACGGATCGACATTGCCCGCTGACACCGCGGGTTTGATGAGTGCGATGAGCAGGGGTCCGGAGCCTGCTCCGGTTCCGTCCCCGGTCCCCGGGCTCGGGGCCTGCCCGGTGGCGCCGAGGATCGCCAGCGCCTGGCGCACCTTCGCCAACGAGGCTGCCGACACCGATTGAGGATCGCGCAGGGCTCGTGAGGCGGTGGCCTTCGAGACCCCGGCGGTGCCGGCGATCTCGGCGAGACGAACGTGGCGGTGCTCGGGCAGGTGGTCGCTCATTGGCGGGCCGCCGTCGTCGAGGTCCGGGCGACGAGCCGGGGACGGAACACCGGCGGCACCGAGGGCAGGCCCGTCGTCGAGATCCGCAGGGTCTGCAGAGTCGCTGCGATGAGGGCGTTCGACAGCCCTTCGACGTCGAGGCCGAGCACCGTGGCCGGAGGACCCGTGAACTTCATCGTCGGGGAATCGCCGAACCCGACGACCGACATGTCCCGCGGCACCTGCAAGTGCCGATTCCGCAGACCGTGGAGGGCACCGTGCAGCTGCAGAGCGGACTGGACGATCACCGCGGTGCACGTCGCATCCTTGAGCTCGAGCACGGCGCGCGAGCCTCCGGAGAACGACTTCGGCACCCGGGAGATCCAGTCCTCGAGGTTGAGCCCTAGGTTCCTGGCCGGATGTTCGGCGAGGAAGCGGCGGATGAGCTGGACGGCCAGCTCACCGCTGTCATTGCAGATCAGCCCGATCCTCCGGTGTCCGATCGCTCGCAGATGTTCGAAGGCCGTGGTCATCCCACCGCCGAGGTCGAGGCGCGCGGCGATGACATCGGCGCCGCCCGACCCGGGCCTGCTGGCCTCCTCGATGGCGGACTGTTCGTCGACGCGGATGCAGGGGATCTCCGTGTTCAGGCTCGTCATCGTCGTGGTCACCAGAGCCACGGCGCCGGCGTCGATCGCGGTCTGCAGCGGCTCCGGGTCGGTCTCGACCAGCGGGCGGGTGACGAGAAGATCATGATCCTGCAGGGCCTTGGCAACGCGGGTGCAGACCTGGACCTGCCAATGCTCGGGGTTGCCGGGAGCACTGACGGCCACGAGCCGCCTCGGCGCATCATGGAGCAGGGTCGACCGCGAATAGCCGAGCTCGCTCATCGCCTCCAGGACCTTCGCCCGCGTCGACTCGGCGACGGCACCGCGGCGGCCGAGCACGCGGGAGACCGTGGCCAGAGAGACCCCGGCCCTGGCGGCGACCTCGTCCAACGTGACCTTCATGGGAATCAGTCTACTTTCGGGTCGCGGTATGCGTCGGCGCACAGCCATCGTGCTGAGAATCACTCTACGCTTTGTCGAATTCACAGAGCACCCGAACTCTCCACCCCTTAGGATGAGAGTGACTGAGCATCCCTGCCAGGTCACCGACGACCAGCTGCTCACGGAGTTATTCAGAAGTTTTAGGAGGACTTATGTCAACGGTGTCGTTGAATGGCCTCAGTCATGTCTACGAGAACACGACGTCCGAATCCGTTCACCCGTTCAATCTCTTCGTCGATGACGGCGAGTTCCTCGTCCTCTACGGCCCCGCCGCGTCGGGCAAGTCGACGATCCTGCGGATGCTCCATGGCTTGGAGACCCCGAAGACGGGCACCATCCTCATCGACGGCGCCGATATCACCCACGCCGCCGTCAACGACCGCGATGTCACCCTGGCGCTGGAGAGCTACGCGCTCTACCCGCATATGAGCGTGCGCGACAACCTCGGCTTTGCGCTGCGCGTCGACGGTCTGCCGGCCGATGAGATCCGCGAACGCGTCGAATCCGTGATGGACAAGATCGGGCTGAGCGACATCCTCGATTCGGTTCCCGGCGACCTCACCCAGCTGCAGCGCCAGACCGTGGCCCTGGCCCGTGCCGTGGTGCGCCGGCCCAAAGTGCTCATCATGGACGAACCCGTGGTCAACCTCGTCCCCGAACAGCAGTCCGAGACCCTGTCTCTGATCAAACAGCTGCAGCAGGAATTCGAGCTGACGACGATCTATGCCACCTCCGATCTCGAGGATGCGAAGGTCCTCGGCGACCGGATCGCCTTCCTCGACCGCGGACGGCTCATCGGCGTGGAGACACCCGACCTCGCCGAGGCGCTCGTGGCCTCGGTCTCCGACACGGACTCCTGAGCCGTGGCTCCGGAGATCCACACCGTCCGGAACGCCGATCATCAGGCCCTGGCCGAACTCCCCTGGCACCTGCCCCTGGCGGAATGGCCGGAGACGCTGGTCGGCGGTCTGCCCCGCGGAATCTCCCGCCACGTCGTGCGCTACGTCGAGATCGGGGACGAAGTCCTCGCGATCAAGGAGACCGACGACGCGCAGGCGCTGCGTGAGTTCGACATCCTCGGCGCGCTCGGCAACCTCGACGTCCCCCTCGTCGAACCCCGCGCCTCCGTCGGAGGTCGACGGACCGAATCGGGCGAGAAGCTCAAGGGCGCCCTCATCACCGCCTATCTCGAATTCTCCCTGCCCTACCGTGCCCTGTTCTCCCGGGACCTGGCCGAGGACACCGGCGGCCGCCTCGTCGATGCTCTGGCCGTTCTCCTCGTCCGCCTCCACCTCGTCGGCTTCTACTGGGGGGACGTGTCGCTGTCGAACACGCTCTTCCGCCGCGATGCCGATGCCTACGCCGCCTATGTCGTCGATGCCGAGACCGGTGAGCTGCACGACCAGCTCTCCGACGGGCAGCGGAACATGGACCTGCGGATCGCGCGGATGAACATCGCCGGGGACTTCCTCGACCTGCAGGCCGCGGGTCTCGTCGCACCCGAGACAGATCCGCTGGCTGCCGGTGAGCGACTCTGCGAGTCGTACAACGCCCTGTGGGCGGAGCTGACCCGGGTCGAGGAGTTCAGCGTCAACGAACGCTGGCGCATCGACGAACGCATCCGACGCCTCAACGATCTGGGCTTCGACCTCGGCGAACTGACCGTGACGACCGACCTCGACGGCATCAGCCTCCTCGTGTCCCCGAAGGTCGTCGAACCCAATCATCATTCGAGGCGTCTGCTGCGCCTGACCGGGATCGGCGCGAACGAGAACCAGGCCCGCGCGATGCTCAACGACCTCGACTCGTTCCGTTCTGCCCCCGAGATCGCCGAATTCGATGAACTCGACGAGTCCCAAGCCGCCCGCCGCTGGCTCGACGAGGTGTACAAACCCCTCATCCAGGCGATCCCGGAGAACCTCACCCGCAAGCTCGAACCCGGGCAGATCTTCTACGAATTCGCCGAGCACCGCCGCACCATGGCCCGCGCCCGCCAACGCGACATCCCCACGATGGAGGCCATCGCCTACTTCATCGTCGACTACCTGGCGAACCTCCCCGACGAGATCCGCTACGTCGACAGCGAGAAGTTCTGACCCCTCCCCGAGGCGACCCTGACCTCAGTCGATGTTCCACAAGGTGAAACGGGAACGGCGGGGCCGCCTCGGCGGGCATACCTTTGAAGTCCACGGAGCGACACCGAGGTCGCTCCGGCACCGAACCCCGCCCGGAAGGATTCCCGATGTCGACGAACGAGCCGATGCCCACGAACGAGAACAACCCGTCGATCCCGTCCCTGTTCGACCTGAGCGGCCGCACGGCCGTCGTCGTCGGGGCCGGCTCCGGACTGGGGCAGGCCAGCGCGATCGGGCTCGCCGATGCGGGAGCGCACGTCGTCGTCGCCGACCTCAACCTCACCGGCGCCGAGGAGACCGCCGCCCTCATCGCCGGCCGACGCTCCGGGCCCGCCGCCCACGGTGCCGCCGACGGCGGATCCGATGCCAGTCCCGCCACGGCGGTGGCCGTCGACATCACGGACACGGCGTCCGTCGATGCACTCGTCGACGCATGGTCGGAGGCCGAGATCCTCGTGGTCACTCCCGGCGCGAACGTGCGCAAGCGGCTGACGGACACCACCGATGACGAGTTCGACCGCGTCATCGACATCAACCTCAAGGGCACGTACCGGCTGATGCGCGGATTCGGCCGCGAGATGGGTGAGCGCGGTCGCGGATCGATGGTCACCTACGCTTCATTCCGAGCGTTGGCCATCGAGCCCGGTCAGGGCCTGTACGCGGCGGCCAAGGCCGGAGTCGTGCAGCTGACGAAGACGATGGCCAGCGAGCTCGGAGGGAAGGGCGTGCGGGTCAACGCGATCCTGCCCGGGCCGTTCGACACTCCCCTGACCCAGCAGATCAAGGCCGACGGGAAGTGGTGGGACGCGTATGCGGACAAGACCGCCCTGGGCCGGTGGGGTCGCCTGCACGAGATCGCCGGGCCCGTCCTCTTCCTCGCCTCGGATGCTTCGAGCTATGTCACCGGGCATTCGCAGCTCGTCGACGGCGGATGGATGGCGCACGACGGTCGGTTCACCCCCCTCGTGTGAGGAGTCTGGCGTGTGAGGTCTATGGTCGGCCCGACCTGGGACGTGTGAGATCCCCGCCCTGTGAGGGCGTCTGCGATGTGAGATCGGCGACGGTGCGGGGCGGCTTCGCCCGTGATCACGCGGAAGTCCGGCGAGACAATATTCATGCCTATGCAAGAATATTCATATGACCGTTTCGCAGACACCGTCCACCCCGCCGACGCACACTCCCACAGGAGTGCTGCGGCAGCTGGGGCGGCGCAAGTCGATCAGCGCCATGACCGCCGAGGACCACACCGATGCGCAGACCGCACAGTCGGGTGGACTGCGGCGGACGTTCGGCGTCTTCCAGCTGACCATGATCAGCGTCGGTGCCACCTTGGGCACGGGAATCCTCGTCATCCTCGGCGAGGCAGTTCCCGTGGCCGGCCCCGCCGTCTGGATCGCTTTCGTCCTCGCCGGAATCACGGCGCTGCTCTCGGCAGTCAGCTACGCCGAGATGGCCGGAATGGTGCCGGTGTCCGGGTCGAGCTACTCGTATTCCTATGCCACCCTCGGTGAGGGCGTCGCCTGGGTCTGCGGTTGGTGCCTCGTCCTCGAGTACGCGGTCTCGGTCGCAGCGGTCGCCGTCGGCGCCGCCGACTACGTCAACGAGACCCTGCGCGTCTTCGGCCTCGAGCTGCCCGTGTCCCTGACCACGGGGCCCGGCCTGGCCGAGAACCCCGATGGGATCATCAACGTCTCGGCTCTCATCGTCGTGGCCCTGGCGACCGTGCTGCTCATGCGCGGCGCCCGCGAATCCGGTGTCGTCAACACACTGCTCGTGTTCGTCAAGATCGGCATCCTCGTCTTCTTCGCCATCGTCGCGTTCACCGCGTTCAAGGCCGGCAACTTCGCGCCGCTGCTGCCGATGGGAGCCGCCGGTGTCACCGCGGCCGCCTCGAGCGTGTTCTTCTCCTATATCGGCTTCGATGCCGCATCGACGGCCGGCGAGGAAGCGAAGAACCCGCGCCGGGACCTGCCGCGGGCGATCATCTTCTCGATGCTCATCGTCACCTCGATGTACGTTCTCGTGGCCGTCACTGCGATCGGGGCACGGCAGTGGCAGTGGTTCGAAGGCGCCCACGCGCCGCTGGTCCAGATCGTCGAAGAGATCACGGGGTCGAACATCGCGGTGCTGCTCTTCGCCGTGGCTGCGGTGCTCGCGATCTTCTCCGTCGTCATCACCGTGCTCTACGGTCAGTCGCGGATCCTGCTGACGATGGCGCGCGACGGTATGGTGCCGAGGATCTTCGGAGTCGTCTCCCAGCGCACGGGGACTCCCCTGATCGGCACTCTGATCGTCGGCGGACTCGTGGCCATCACTGCGGCGTTCATCCCGCTCGGCGAACTCGCCGATGCCACGAGCATCGGCACCCTGTTCGCCTTCTGCCTCGTCAATATCGCCGTCATCTACCTGCGGTTCAAACGCCCGGACCTCGACCGTTCATTCAAGGTTCCGTTCGGGCCGGTCGTGCCCGCGCTGGGAGCCTTGGCGTGCGCGTTCCTCATGGTCAACCTCGGCGGGCGGACCTGGCTCGTCTTCGCTGCGTGGATGGCCGTCGGCGCCATCGTCTACTTCACCTACAGCCGCCGCCACTCGGTCGTCGGCCAGCTCAGCGAAAACGACTACCAATCCACCCTCTAAAAACCCCTCCTTACTACCTGACGGCGGCCCAGCAACCTCGCGCGAGGTTGCTGGGC
>NZ_JBNFOL010000056.1:0-9955 GCF_057364765.1 Brevibacterium sp. LAARM3_SD1
CCACTCATTTGGTGTAAGCAACCTAGTGAGTCAGGTCGTTCACAACCTAGTGAGCGAGGTTGTCAGCAACGTATTGAGTGAGGTTGTCAGCAAGGTCGCGAGTTTCCACACGAGGTTGCTGAGCCGCCGTCAGGTAGTAATTGGGTCAGTTGGCTAGGGCGTGGGCCACGGATACAGCCTCGAAGCCGAACGCCTCAGCGATGTTGTCGTTCGTCACATGACCGTTGTGGATGTTGAGGCCGCGAGCCAGAGCCGCATCGTTCGACAGCGCCTGATGCCATCCCTGATCGGCGATCTTCACAGCAAACGGCAGAGTCGCGTTCGTCAGAGCCGCCGTCGCCGTGTTCGGCACCGCACCGGGCATATTCGCCACGCAGTAGTAGACCGAGTTATGGACGGTGAACGTCGGATCGTCGTGAGTCGTGGGACGAGAGTTCTCGAAGCAGCCGCCCTGGTCGATGGCGATATCGACGAGAACCGAACCCGGCTTCATCCCGGCGACCATCTCGTCGGTCACAAGCTTCGGAGCCTTCTTGCCCGGAATGAGCACCGAACCGATGACAAGGTCTGCAGAGGCCAGAGACTTCGTGATCTCATACGTGTTCGACACCTTCGTGCCGATGGCACCGGCGAAGGTCTCATCGATCTGCCGCAGACGCGGAATGTTGATGTCGATGACCTCGACAGCCGCCCCGAGACCCAGAGCCATCCGGGCGGCGTTCGTTCCGGCCACACCGGCACCGATGACGACGACATTCGCCCGCTCGACACCGGGAACACCGGACAGCAGGATGCCGCGACCGCCACCCGCCTTGAGCAGACTATGGGCACCGACCTGAGTCGACAGGCGTCCGGCGATCTCGCTCATCGGAGCCAGCAGCGGCAGTCCGCCGCCGTCGGGCTGGACGGTCTCATATGCGATGGCCGTAGTGCCGGCCTCCATCAGAGCGTTGGTGAGCGCCTCGTCGGCGGCGAGGTGGAGGTAGGTGAACAGAACGAGGTCCTTGCGCAGGAACCCGTATTCCTGAGTGATGGGTTCCTTGACCTTGAGCACGAGATCGCCGGCAGCCCACGTGGCGGCGGCGTCGGGGGCGATCGTCGCTCCGGCTGCTTCGTATTCGGCATCGGTGATGAAGGAGCCCTCGCCGGCTCCTGCCTGCACGGTGACCTCGTGGCCGTGGGCGACGAGTTCGTGGACGCCGGCAGCGGTGATGGCGACTCTGAATTCGTTGTTCTTGACCTCTGTGGGCACTGAAATGCGCATGATGTGTCCTTCTCTCCTGATGGTGTGCCGCAGGGGCGGCGGCGACCGACTTCTCCGTCTGCCGTCGATGGTGTCAACTCTATTCCTTTGAAGGTTTGGAGAGCAAACCTTTAAACCTGTTTTCGTCATCAGAATTGCGGAATCAGTGTGTCTGAGTACCAGATATCGCGGAAATCATGATTCCAGTCGCGCTCAGACGGCACCAAAGGCGCAGATGAGGCCGCTTCCGGTGCGTCTGCGACAGGTGCCGTCAGTTCGTCTCCTGAAACGGTAAGCTGAAAGGGTCAATGCAGAACCCCGCTGAGGAGAGAAGGCTCGCCATGGGACTCTACGAAGATATCGACGACCCGAACTCGAAGTACTACTTCAACCTCGAGACGAACACCGTCGAAAAGGGTCTGGTCAGCGATTGGACCCACCGCATGGGGCCATACGAGACCGAGGAAGTCGCCCGCGCCGCCCTGGACAAGGCACGTGAGCGCAATCAGAAGTGGGACGAAGACGACGAGAAGTGGAACGGCTGAACTGATGTCGCGTCAGGAGGAATTCGTTCTCAGGACTGTCGAGGATCGTGAAGTGCGATTCATCCGACTCTGGTTCACCGATGTCCTCGGACAGTTGAAGTCCGTGGCCATCGTCCCCGCCGAGCTCGAAGGTGCCTTCTCCGAAGGCATCGGGTTCGATGGTTCGGCAGTCGAGGGACTGTCGCGAGTGTTCGAGGCCGATATGGTCCTCAAACCCGACCCCTCGACATTCTCTCTGCTGCCCTGGCGCGGGGAGATCGAACCGACCGGGAGGATGTTCTGCGACATCCACGTTCCCGGGGGAGAACCGGCACCGGCTGACCCGCGCAACGTCCTCAAACGCACTCTGGCGAAAGCCGCCGAACGCGGCTTCACCTTCTATGTGCATCCTGAGATCGAGTTCTACCTGTTCAAGACCGACAATCTCGATCCGGTCTCCGGGATCAGCGACGGCACCGCGCCGATGCCCGTCGACACGGCCGGCTACTTCGACCATGTCAACGGCGGAACGGCCAATGACTTCCGCCGCGAAGCCGTCACCATGCTCGAAGCCATGGGACTGTCGGTGGAGTTCTCCCACCACGAGGCCGGACCCGGTCAGAACGAGATCGATCTGCGCTATGCCGACGCCCTGACGATGGCCGACAACGTCATGACGTTCCGGTCGGTCATCAAAGAGGTCGCGATCTCCCAAGGTGTCTACGCCTCATTCATGCCCAAGCCGATGGCCGAGCACCCGGGCAACGGGATGCACACACACGTCTCCCTGTTCGAGGGCGAGAACAATGCTTTCTTCGAGCCCGGTGCCGAATATCAACTGTCGAGGACCGGTCGCCAGTTCATTGCCGGGCTGCTCACCCACGCCGCCGAGATCTCCGCGGTGACCAACCAGCACGTGAACTCGTATAAGCGGCTGTGGACGGGCCACGAAGCCCCGTCCTACATCTCGTGGGGCCACCGCAACCGTTCCGCTCTCGTGCGGGTCCCGCAGTACAACTCCGGCAAGTCCTCATCCGCCCGTGTCGAATACCGTGCACTGGACTCCGCTGCGAACCCCTACCTGTCCTATGCGCTCATGCTCGCGGCGGGACTCAAAGGGATCGAAGAGGGCTACGAACTGCCCGAGGAAGCCGAGGACAACGTCTGGCTGCTCTCGTCCACCGAACGTCGGGCGATGGGCATCGAAGCGCTGCCGCGCAGCCTGTCCCATGCCCTTGAGCTGATGGAAGGCTCGGACCTCGTCGCAGAGACCCTGGGCGAGGAGGTGTTCGACTTCTTCCTGCGCAATAAGCGACAGGAATGGACCGACTACCGTGCCCAGGTGACTCCGTACGAACTCGCCAAGCATTTCACCTCGATGTGATGACAGCGATCACCTCTCGCACCACCAGCATCCCGGATGCGACGGCTCGATTCCTTCATGAGGTCGACGAGCTTCTCGGAGAGCCATTGGCCACCGACTCGCGGTTCGTCGACCTGCTCATGGCCGTGCCTGACCCGCACGGGGCGGCGTTGGGTCTGCTGCGCGTGGTCGAGGCAGCAGAGGAGGAATCAGCTGCGCTGCTGGACGCGGTGAGGTCGGGAAACAACGGCGACCTCGCCGAGGATGAACTCAACCGTCCGCTCCTGGCGCGCCTGCTCGCGGTGGTCGGCACCTCGGAGGCGATGGTCGACCACCTTGTCCGGCACCCCGATTCCCTCTCTCTGCTGCTCGCCCCGGACCCGTTCCTGCTGATCTCCACACCAGCCGCCTCGGCGGTGTCACTGCGTGCTGAGATGCTCACGGTCCTCGGTGCGGACCCCGACGACCCGGCTCCGCGTGCCACCGTGACCGGAGATGAAGGGGTCAAGACGCTGCGACGGAACTACCGAGACGCTGTGCTTCGCCTCGTCGCCGACGACCTGTCGGCGGAATCCCCGGACGAGATCGTCGACCATGTCATGGCCGTCCTGTCCGACCTGGCCGCAGCCGCGCTCGATGCGGCCCTGGCCATTGCGCGGGCGGAGATCGACGAGGCGGCCGACATCCGTCTTGCGGTCATCGCCCTGGGCAAGACCGGAGCACGCGAACTCAACTATGTCTCCGACGTCGACGTCGTCTTCGTCCTCGACTCCGCCGAGACCGATGGAGCCAGGAATCTGGCGACCGACCTTGCCCAACGCATGCGCAGCATCCTCTCCGATGCCGGCGGCGAGCCCGCGCTGTGGGAGGTCGACACGGCGCTGCGTCCCGAGGGCAAAGCCGGAGCGCTCGTGCGCACGCTCTCGGAGTTCGAACACTATTACGCCGATATCGCCGAGAACTGGGAGTTCCAGGCCCTCCTCAAAGCCCGACCCGTCGCCGGTGACGTCGAGGTGGGGGAGGCGTTCTCCGAATCCCTTCTGCCCTTGGTCTGGAAGGCGGCCAGCCGGCCGGGCTTCATCGACGGGATCCGGGCGATGCGCCGACGCGTCGTCGACCTCATCCCGGCTGTGGAGGCCCCACGACAGATCAAACTGGGGCGCGGCGGACTGCGGGACGTCGAATTCTCCGCTCAGATGCTCCAGCTCGTCCACGGACGCAACGACGAAGACATCCGCACCCCGAATACACTCGTTGCTCTCGGTGAGCTAGGAGAACACGGCTATATCGGCCAGCAGGATGCATCCGTCTTCTCCACCGCGTACCGCTTCATGCGCGTCGTCGAACACCGCGTCCAGATCCCGAGGATGATGCGCAATGCGCTCATTCCCGACGATGAGGCCAAGCTCCGAACGTTGGCCCGTTCGGTCTTCCGGTCAGGTTCACGGACCGGCGACCGCCTCGAACAGGCGCGCCGCGATTATGCGAAGCAGGTCACCCGCCTCCATGAGCAGATCTTCTATCGGCCCATCCTCGAAGCGGCCGTCGGCGTCCACGGAGCCGTCGTGGACGCGCAGAAGCGGGGTTCGAGCCTGCAGGCGGCCGCCGATCGTCTCCAGGCTTTCGGATATGTGGACCCGCAGGGCGCTTTGAGCCATATCAAGGCCCTGACCACAGGGATGTCGCGCACTGCCATGGTCATCAAGCAGGTGCTTCCGGCGCTACTCGACTGGTTCTCCGACGGTGTCGAACCCGATCGAGCACTGCTGGCCTTCCGACGACTCAGCGAATCGCTGTCATCGTCCGGGTGGTTCCTCAAGATGCTCCGTGACTCCGGCCTGGCCGCCAAATCGGTGGCCGAGGTCCTCTCCCTGTCCGGGTATGCGACGGAGCTTCTGCTGCGCCGGCCCGCCGCTGTCGCCTGGCTGGACCGTCATGCGAATCTCGAAGCTCGTGACCTCTCGATCCTCAACGCCGAGGTCGACGGGTTGCTCAAGCGCCATGGCGCCGATGCGGTGACTTCGATCCGCGAGACGTACAGCCGTGAACTGCTGCGGATCGCTCTGCGCGACGTCCTCAACGTCGGCGAACGCACCGAGATACCCGGTGATCTCTCCGATCTCATGGACTTGGCGGTCCGAGGGGCCCTGCAGGCAGTCCGAATTGACCTCGACGGTCCTGACACTCCGAGCTACGAATTGGGGATCATCGCTATGGGCCGTTGGGGCGGTCGGGAGATCGGCTATTTCTCCGACGCCGATGCGATGTTCGTCTACCGCCCCGTGTCAGACGATCTCGACGCCGAGGCCCGTGGAAAACTGAGCAAACACGTGACGAAGGTGGCGCTCCAACTGTCATCGCGACTCAAAGCCAGCGAAGGAGCCCAGGGGGTCGACCTCGATGCTGATCTGCGTCCGGAAGGCAAGAACGGGCCGTTGGTACGCAGTCTCTCGTCCTACCAGGCCTATTACGCGAAGTGGTCCCAGCCATGGGAGGCACAGGCGCTGCTGCGGGCGCGCCCAGTGGCCGGCGATGACGGTCTCTTCGAGGCATTCCTGGCACTCATCGATCCGTTGCGCTATCCGGAGGAGATGCCGCAGAAGGCGTTGACACAGGTGCGCACGCTCAAAGCGCGAATGGAAGACGAACGGCTGCCCCGCAATGCCGATAAGCGGCGGCACCTCAAACTCGGCCGAGGCAGCCTCTCCGATGTCGAATGGACCGTCCAGCTCCTCCAGCTCCAACACGGGCATCGCCTGGAAGGTCTGCGTACGACTTCGACTCTGCCGGCGCTTGAGGTCGCCACGGACGAAGATCTGCTGCCCGCCGAGGATGCCGAACAGCTGGCGGCGGCATGGCAGCTGGCCACGGACGTGCGTTCGGCCGTGATGCTCTTTCGCGGTCGCACCGCCGAATCGCTGCCGGCCGATCACACCGAACTCGAGGCCACGGCCCGCCTGCTCGGCTATCCGGCAGGGGCGGGCCATGACCTCGAAGACGACTACCTGCGCACCACCAGGCACGCACGGTCCGTGATGGAGCACCGCTTCTACGATTTCTGAGGCACTGGCTGCGGCAGATCGCCGAGGTGAGAATTCCCCCGGGCGCCGGCTGAGTCAGATTTCGGTCGACGGGTCAGTCGGCGAATTCGAGCCCGAGCAGGGCATTCTCGATCACCTCGGGCAGAGCCGGGTGGATCCAATACTGCCCCGTGGCCACCTCGTCGGCCTTCTGCCCGAAGGCCATGGCCTGGATGAGAGGTTGGATGAGCATCGAGGCTTCGTGGCCGACGATATGCGCGCCGAGGATGTGCCTGGAGCGGCGATCGGCGATGATCTTCACGATTCCCGGATCATCGGCCATCGCCCAGCCGTAGGCGACATCGGAGAACTTCTGCACCTTGACAGTGACGTCATGTCCGGCCTCCGCGGCCTGCGCCTCGGTCATGCCCACATAGGCGACCTGAGGGGAGGAGAACACAGCGCCGGGAACTGCATGATGGTTGACTACGGTGAGGTCATCGGCCAGTGCACTGCCCGGCGCGCCAGCCGCGACATCGGCGGCGAGGTTGCGGCCGACGACCTTCGCTTCGTGGTTGGCGACGTGCTTGAGCTGGTGCGGTGAGGAGATGTCCCCGAGAGCGAACATTCCCGGCACCGGCTGTCCGGCGGAGAGGACTCGTTGGTGCTCGTCCACGGACAGGCGCTTCCCATCGGTGATGTCGAGACCGGCGGCCTCGACATCGAGTTCGGCGGTGTTGGGGACCCTTCCCGTGGCCACGAGCACACCGTCGGCGGTGATCGACTCCGGCAGGTCCGCCTCGGCGAGGCGCCCGCTGGGTTCGAGGGTCACTGTGACCTCTCCGTCGGCGATGTCGATCTGCTTGGCCTGAGCCCCATGGACCACGGTGTGGGCGGAGTCGAAGATCCGGGTGAACTCGTCGGCGACCTCCTCGTCGATATTGCCCAGGAGACGTGGGCCGCGGGCCAGGACGGTCACCTCGGTGCCGAGGGCGGCGAAGACATGGGCGAATTCCATGGCGACGATCCCGGAGCCGATGATGACCAGGCGTCGCGGTTGATCGGCGCGGCGCATCACGGTGTTCGAGGTGAAGACAGGGTACTCGGCGGTGTCGATGCGGGCGGTGTCGAGTCCGTCGATGTCGGGGATGACGGGGTGGGCGCCGGCTGCGATGACGATGCGATCGGCGGTGATTTCCTCACCGGAGGCGGTGGCCACGGTTTTCTCGCCGGTGAAGTGAACGTGTTCGGGGACGACGGTGACGTTGGGTTGACGGTCGCTGCTGCGGTACTCGCGTCCTCCGGATTCGATCGCGTCGATGCGGGAGAAGATGCGGTCCTGGAGTCCGGTCCAATCCACTTTCGGGTGGGTCGGGGTGAGGTTGTAGCGGTCGGCCTCGGTGGCCTGTTCGGCGAGGGTAGCGGGGTAGACGAACATCTTCGTCGGGATGCACCCGACGTTGAGGCAGGTACCGCCGAAGTGCCATTCCTCGGCGATGGCGGTCTTCAGTCCGGCGAACCGCTTGTCGAGGAACATGTTCCCGATCCGGTGCCGATGAGCAGCAGGTCATAGTGCGTCAAAGTCCATCCCTCCGATGGTGCGTGATCCGACCGGCCGCGTCGACGGCCGCAGAGCCGAAAGGGCGCCACGGGTGAAAACCCGTGACGCCCTCACTCTATTCCACTGGGCTGCAGGATCTCAGCTCGGCTGAGGTCGGCCGCCGGCCGAGATCAGAGTGCGTAGTAGAGCTCGAACTCCGTCGGTGTCGGACGCAGGCGAGCGACATCGAGTTCGTTCTCACGCTTGATGCGGATCCATGTCTCGATGAGGTCGGGGGTGAACACGTCCCCGGCGGTGAGGAAGTCGTGGTCCTTCTCCAGCTCGATGAGAGCCTCGTCGAGGGTGCCGGGGACGAGCTTGATGTCCTTGGCCTCCTCCGGCGGGAGCTCGTAGAGGTCCTTGTCGATGGGCTCCGGGGGCTCGATGCGGTTGCGGATGCCGTCGAGTCCGGCCATCAGCTGCGCCGAGAACGCGAGGTAGGGGTTCGACGAGGGGTCGGGTACGCGGAACTCGAGGCGCTTGGCCTTCGGCGAGGAACCGGTCACAGGAATGCGGATCGCGGCCGAACGGTTGCGTGCCGAGTAGACGAGGTTGACCGGAGCCTCATAGCCGGGCACGAGTCGACGGTAGGAGTTGATAGTCGGGTTCGTGAAGGCGAGCACGGCGCCGGCATGCTCGATGAGGCCGCCGATGTACCAGCGGGCGAGGTCGGAGAGCCCGCCGTAGCCGTTCTCGTCATAGAACAGGGGCTCGCCGTTCTTCCACAGCGACTGGTGGCAGTGCATTCCCGAACCGTTGTCGTCGAACATCGGCTTGGGCATGAAGGTCGCAGACTTGCCGTTGGCGAACGCAGTGTTCTTGATGACGTACTTGAAGTCGAGCAGCTGGTCGGCGGCGTGCTGGAGGGTGTTGAACTTGTAGTTGATCTCCTGCTGACCCGCGGTGCCGACCTCGTGGTGGGCCCGTTCCATCTCGAAGCCGATCTGCTCGAGCGTCAGCGACATCTCGTCACGAATATCAGCGAAGTGGTCCTGTGGAGAGACGGGGAAGTACCCGCTCTTGTGCGGGGTCTTGTAGCCGAGATTGCCGCCGGCCTCATCGGCGCCGGTGTTCCACGCTGCTTCCTCGGAGTCGATGCGGTAGAAGCTGTTGCCGGGAGTGTTCTCGTACTGGATAGAGTCGAAGAGGTAGAACTCCGCCTCGGCGCCGTAGAAAGCCGTGTCGGCGATGCCGGTGCTCTGCAGGTAAGCCTCGGCTTTGGCCGCGACCTGCCGGGGATCGCGGGAGTACGGCTCGTCGGTGAAGGGGTCGACGATCGAATGCGTGACGACCAGAGTCTTCGCCTCACGGAACGGATCGATGTAGGCGGAGGTGACATCGGCGAGCAGTTTCATGTCGGACTCGTGGATGCCCTGGAAGCCTGTGATGGAGGACCCGTCGAAGAGCAGACCTTCGGTGATCTCCTCCGTGCCGTATGAGGCGGCGGGGAGGTTGAAGTGCTGGACCACACCGGGCAGGTCGCAGAACCGGACATCGACGAATTTGACGTCGTTGTCCGAAATGAAATTGACGAGTTCTTCAGCAGACGAGAACACTTAGGTCTCCTAGTTCGTGTACGGTGGCCGTTTGTCCTGACCGCAGTCGATTCTAGTCGCAGAAGAATGAAGTGGTGATGTCGGTCATGTTTCGGGCATGTTTCCTGAGGATCCATTCAGCTCGGATTCCGTAGGCTGGGGGAGTGATCAATCGTGACGACCTTGGTTCCTGGCTCGAAGGACCCCGGTTCGACAGGGATGACGACGACTGGCCCGGTAAGCGGCTCGGTCTGCCTGTCAACGGCTCGCATTCGCTGGCCCCGGCGTGGAAACGCATCCTCGCCCTGCTCGTCGACTGGCTGATGTGTCTGGCGATCGCCAATCTCATCGATCCGGCGAATCCGGTTCTGGCTCCCGCCATCTTCGCACTCGAGAATTTCGTGCTCGTGGGCACTCTCGGCTACTCGGTGGGGCATCGCCTCTTCGGCATCGAGGTCCGCCGCCTCGACGGCCATGTGCCGGGACTGCTCAAGTCGCTCATCCGCGCCGTTCTCGTGGTGCTCGTCATTCCGGCGCTCATCTTCAACCGCGACAACCGCGGAGTCCATGACCTCGCTGCCGGTACCGTCATCCTCCGCCGCTGACCCCCTCTATCCCCAATTACTACCTGACGGCGGCTCAGCAACCTGGCGCGAGGTTGCTGGGCCGC
>NZ_JBNFOL010000057.1:0-9585 GCF_057364765.1 Brevibacterium sp. LAARM3_SD1
CGGCTCAGCAACC
Organism: Brevibacterium sp. LAARM3_SD1; assembly: GCF_057364765.1. NCBI lineage: Bacteria > Bacillati > Actinomycetota > Actinomycetes > Micrococcales > Brevibacteriaceae > Brevibacterium > Brevibacterium sp. LAARM3_SD1. Next base: position 14 of record NZ_JBNFOL010000057.1, read on the forward strand.
TCGCGCGAGGTATCTGGGGCCGCCCGTCAGGTTGTTTTGGGGAGGGGCTCGCCGGGGCCCAATGCGCGACGTCAGTGGGCGCCCTTCCAATGCGGGCTGTACATGAGTCCGAGCACATTGCCGAAAGGGTCCACCACTGAAGCGGTCACGAATTCCGGCCCCGCGGGGTCACCGGCATATGCACAGTCGCGCCGCGGTCGACGAGATCTGCCACTGCCGCCTCGACGTCGTCGACGTGCCAATATGTCACCGAGCTGCTTCCCGGAGCTGTCCCGGCGGGCGAATATGTCCGGTCCATGACCCCCAGCTCGTCTTCATCGGGTCCGACGCGGAACTCGACATAAGCCGCCGGCCCCTCGGCAGGCTGGCGGAAGTAGGGCTCCATTCCCAGATAATCCGCATACCAGTTCGCGGCTGCCGCCACATCATCGGCGGTGAGCACCATCGTTGTCAGTCCTTGGATTCCATTCATGGCCTTGTCCTTCTCTCTACATCGCCGCCGCGCTTCGCAGTCATACCGTTGCAGCACCAAGTCTCTGGCGGCCCCTCATCCACCCGTCTGGATGAACAATGCTCACTTTTCCAGCAAAAGTGATCACCAAACGATCACTTTTATTGAGATACTTCATCTATGCGTGCAGACCGGCTCATCGCTCTCGTTCTCTTCCTGCAGTCCCGCGGGAAAGTGACCGCCGCCGAGGTGGCTGCTGAACTCGACGTCTCGATTCCTACGGCTCGCCGCGACCTCGAAGCCCTGGCCGGGGCCGGAGTTCCCGTGTATGGGCGGCCTGGCCGAGGCGGAGGCTGGCAGCTCGTCGGAGGGTCACGCACGAATCTCACCGGCTTGTCGGGACACGAGTCCAAGTCGCTGTTCTGGATGCTCGGTACCGCCGGGCTCTCCGATCCGGGAACCCGGGCGGCCACACGCAAACTCATCCGCGCCCTGCCCGAGACCCTGCGGGACGAAGCCGAGATCCTCGCGACGAGGATCCACTATGACCACACAACTTGGGGAGAACCGCCGCGAACCGCTGATCGCAGCGAGATCCTCGACGATCTTCGGACTGCGCTGGTGAGAACGGCAGACCTTCGCATCTCCTATTCCAACCGCAACGGCACCTCTGAGGCGATCACCATTCGGCCGTTGGGACTCGTGGCGAAAGCCGGGATCTGGTATCTCATCGCACGCCCGCGCCTCGTTGGCGCGCCTCGTACCTTCAAGATTGATCGGATCGACAAGACCGAGAAGGTCGACACAGGCAACGTCTCGCCCGCAGACCAGATCGAGGACCGAGCCGGACACGGCACCGGTGCCGTTGAGGAATTCGACGTAGAAGCCTACTGGATCGCCCATGTCGGCGAAGTCGAGGCACTGCGTTCGTCCGTGACCGCTGAGATTCGTTGCCCAAACTGGGCGGTGCCGATCCTCTCCTCTCACTTCGGCAGGTATTTCACTGTTATCGACGAGGGCACAGAGTCCACCATCGCCGAGGTGGGGGCCAATCTCGTCATCGCGCTGGCTGAGCAATTGGCCGGGTGGGGGCGAACCGTTGAGGTGCTATCACCGCCCGAACTGCGCAGTGAGCTCGCTCGAATCGGCGCCGAACTCAGCGACACATACAGCGAACATACTCCAACTGCCGGCGAGCAGTGACAAGCCGACAGGTCGATTCTCCGCGTCGGAGGACTCTCACCCCCACAGGACGTTTGTCATTGCGTATTCGGGATCGCGCTCTCTACTGCGGCGTTTCCGTCCTCCGTAGCGTCGAAGTCGTCAGAGATCACCGACGCTTCAAACACGGAGGCGACCACAATGGCCCACCCCAGCAACCACGAATCAGCACCGGCATCTGCCCCAGCACCGACAACCACTCCTGCCGGATCACCAAAGCATCGTTCAACCGCTGAGAGGTAGACGTCTCCCCTTCGCAACGCATCGGCCGTCGTTGCCATCGTGGCTCTTGCCGCGGCCTTCGCTGCGATTGCCATATGGACTATCGCCGTGCCGGTCGCAGGCATCACACTGTTCGCTGGAGGACTGACCGTCTCCCCCGCCGCTGTCGCGCTCGTCTCACTCGGAAGCGGATGCGCAGGCGGAATCTCCTACAGCATCATGAAGCAATTCCGCGGCGGAACGGTGATGTGGACCGTGCTCGGATGTTCAGTTCTCGCGGCGTCCATGGCCGGGCCGCTGATGTCAGGGGCCAACGGTGCAGCCGTGGCCGTACTCGAGCTGATGCACCTGGCCGTCGGTGCCACGACGATCCTCGGACTCCGAATCCTCGTCCCACGCAGCACGAACCGCGCGCCCGACAACGGATCCGAGTCCTCGGGTTCGGGCTCATCGACAGCACCGTCCGAGTAATGTACGAAGCGAAATACCGGAGGCGACAATGACGAAGCAATCCAATTACTACCGACAACGACGATTATGTCTCGCAGTGGGTCGACCGGACTCGCGGGCCTGGGTTCGCGCTGGTGTGGCTGCCGGTCCTCATGCTGTCCCCGATCCTGACAGCCATCCTCGACGGCGACCTCGCTGCGCTGACGATCCACCTGGCAATCACGGTCCTCTACGTCGTCACGATCCTTATCGCCCACAGCGGTCTGCCGCAGCGTGTGGGAGAGCTCTGCACTGCGGGACTCATGGCGTTGGTCGTCATACAGTTCATCGTCTCACTTGGAGGTCAGGGCTTCCTCTACCCGTTGCTCGCCATTGCAGCCGCCACTGCCGTCCGGATCCGCGCAGCACTTGGGATCGTCATGGGTCTGGCTGTCAGCGGATCCTTCGCCGAGGGGTTCGCGACAATGTCGCTGAGCAATGCACTGCAGTTCGGATTCGCTACCGTCATGGCGGGCGCCAGCACCTACCTGATCCGGCGACTCACCACTACCGTGGATGACCTGCGCACCACCCGACGCCGGCTGGCCGGACTCGCGGTGGTCGAGGAACGCCAGCGGTTCTCCCGAGACCTTCATGACCTGCTCGGCCACACCTTGTCGGTGATCGTGGTCAAGGCTGAGGCCATCCGTCGATTCGCCGCGGCCGACTCTGCGGCAGCAACTTCACATGCTCAGGAAATCGAGGACATCGGTCGCACAGCATTAGCAGATGTCAGGCAGGCTGTCGCCGGTTACCGGGAGATGCGTTTCGCGCATGAACTCGCCCGTACGGTCACTGTCCTTGAGGACGCCGGGGTCAAGGTCGACACGATGCCGGTGCCGAACCTCAACAGTCCAGTCGACGCTCTCTTTGCCTGGGCTATCCGAGAGGCTGGCACGAATGTCCTCCGTCATGCGCATGCCTCGACGTGCTCGATAGAGATATCCGTCGATGAGACGACCGCCGCCCTCGAGATCACCGACAATGGTGACGGGATGGGCCAGAACTCCTCAGGGGCAGGGCTGGCCGGGCTGCGTGAACGGGCAGAGCGCCTCGGCGGGCACGTCCACACGCGCTCGGGTCCGCGAGGCTTCACCCTCACCGTTCATGCCCCGACCTCAGGAGGACCCCGATGATCAGAATCGCGGTTGTCGAGGATCAGGTTCTGATGCGGTCTGCTCTCATCAGCCTGCTCGGCCTCGAAGACGACATCACGGTCATCGGCGAAGCCGGCAGCGGTGACGAAATCGCAGGGTTGATCGCAACCGCGAGCCCGGACGTGATCCTTCTTGATATCGAGCTGCCGGGCAAGACAGGACTCGAGGCGCTCGAAGAACTGAGGCTCTCCCACGACCGTTTGCCTGCTGCGCCGACCGAGGGCACGGGCCATGAGATACCCGCGGTCATCATCGTCACAACCTTCGGCCGAGCAGGCTATCTGCGTCGGGCGATGGACGCAGGAGCACGCGGATTCCTCGTCAAGGACGATCCGGTCGAGACTCTCGCCGAGGCGATTCGTCGAGTCGCGCGGGGAGAAACGGTCGTCGATCCTCTCCTGGCGGCTCAGGCGCTCAGCTCGGGAGAGAACCCGCTGTCGGAGCGCGAAATCCAAGTCCTCGTCGCCTCGGACGAGGGCGCTCCGATCGCGGATGTGGCAGAGGGTCTGCATCTGTCTCCGAGCACGGTCCGCAACTATCTGTCGAGCGCTATCGGCAAGCTCGGGGCCCGCAATCGTGCCGAAGCGCTGAGCAATGCCCGACGCGAAGGCTGGATCTGACTCGTCGTCTCGATCACAGCGACTGCGCCCGATGAGCTGCTCCGCCGCGGCCGGTCCTCACCTCAGCAGATCGTGGAGGGCACGGGCAGCGGCACCGAGGGCCGCCTCGGCGGCTGGCTGCACGGAAGCAGGATTGCTCGATTCGCTGAGCGCGACGACCGCGATCGACTGACCATCAGCATGGTCGACGACGCCGATCTCGTGTCTGAGGTGGAGCAGTGTGCCCGTCTTCGACGACCACTGCGCCGAATCGGACATGAGGTCCGGGGCGATGCGGTGACGCACAACATTTCCGGACATGAGTTCCCGCAGCCGTGCGGCGACGCCGGGATCGACACGGTCGGGCCGCCACAATTCGGCAAGTAAGCCCATCAGACTGCGGGCGGTGCCGGAGTTGGCCCGAGAGACATCGAGCTGCCAGATCCGATGCCCGTCTCCGTGGGGCGGCCGAGCCTGCGCAAGACCATACGCAAGATGTGCTTCAGACCGGTCAAGGCTCTCCAACGGGGTCGACACCAGTGCGTCGAGCCGGTGTCGGACATCGATGCCCCGCAGCCCCAGAGCATCGAGTTCTCGCTGGACGTCGCGCACAGGGACGAGGTCGAGCAAGGCGTCTGCGGCAGTATTGTCACTGAAGCACACAGCTAATGTGAGCAGATCCTCGATTGCGAGCCGTGCCGGATGCCGAAATCGTGCCGCCCCCGTCGGGCTCGCACTGCCGGTCGCAGCAGGATCGACCCGAACCTGTTCGTCGGCCGCGAACTCACCCGCCTCGATTCGGTTGAGCACCGCCAGAGCGATGGGCACCTTGACCAATGAGGCCAACGGAATCGCCCCTTCGGGCGACAGCGCGACTTCTGCGTGCGAGTCGAGATCGCGTGCGATGATCCTGGCACGCAGGCCCGCGCTCTCAAGCTCCGCACCGACCGCTTCGACGACCTTCTTCCGCTCGCTCATTCCCTTCCTCAAGTCGATCGTCCGATTCTCGACCCCTTCGCCGAGGCGGCTTGATCCGACATCGTGTTCGTCCTCACTGCCGCCGGGCCTTGCGGTCCCGGGCCGGCGAGGATCGAACCGCCGAGGCAATCGGCGAACTCCTCGGCAAAATCGGCAAGCAGCGCAATGTCTTCGTCCGAGCCGGCCGTCAGCGTATACCCCCTCGAGATGACCGGATCGATGAGCGGTGCCCAGTCTAGATTGAGTTCCGCGGCTTCCGCTTCGCTGCAGAGCATCAGGTCACCGTCGCTGAGCACCGCAGCGACCGCGTCGGGTTCTGAGGTGTCCACGACGACTTGGTACGGGAGCAGGCCTGCGGTCTCGGCGGATCGTCGGATCCGGTCGCGAATGTGCGGGACGTTGTCCTCACTCGTCAGTCGCAGGCGTCGTCCCGCGAGTTCGAGGACATCGCCGGGGACCCGCACCCGGGATCTCCGCAGGTCGGCGATCCGCACTGGAGCCGTCAGCGGAGAGCGATGAGCGCATCCCAATGCGACGGCCCATGTGCCTTCGTCCGCGGGAACGGCCTGCAGCGATGCGCGCACTCGTCTCCCAGCGAGATCGTCGGCTCGCCGGCCCGGCGGTGCGCAGTGGAAGTCGATTCGCAGTCCCCTGTCCTTCACCGAGGCTGCCAGCACCGCAAGGTTCCGAGTGGAGCAGGCCGTCGGCACCGTCAGGGAGATCGGCCGCAGCTTCGCTCTGTCGGCGTCGAGCATCATCTCGTCGGCCAGTTCGACGAGGCGGGTCGCCGAGGCAAGCATGTCACGCCCGAACGGAGTGAGGCTGACCCCGCGCCCGGTTCGTTCGAGCAGCCGCGCACCGAGCTGCTTCTCGAGCCCGGCGATGCGCCGACTGGCCACCGGCTGCGGGATCCCGTCGGCAGCCGCACCGAGCGTCATGCTGCCGAGTTCGCTGACAGCGGTGAATGTCCGACAGGCGTCTATCAGGTCCATCACCTCATGGTATGCGTTTTCGATATGAGAGCGGACGTTTCAGTCTTCGACCGCATGGCGGCAACGGAGAAAGATGGTCAGCACCGAGCATCGCAAACACGTCGAAATCCGAGACAGTGTTCGCCCGCCGATCCATCTCAAATCGACTCCCGTTGGGGAGAGAACGGAATACATCGATGACCACCCGAACCCTGCAGCTTCTCGCTACGTCAACACTGATCGCCCTGACACTGGCCGGCTGCGCTCCAAGTGAGGCTCAGTCGTCGGACCAGTCCAGCCCTCAGACCGAAACCTCAACCGGCCCGAATGTCGGTTCCGACCGTCAACGGCTCGAAGACCAGCTCAAGAAACTCGAAGCTCGCTACGACGCGAGAGTCGGAGTCAGCGCGCTCGATACCGAGTCCGGCGAATCAGTTGACCACCGTGCAGACGAGCGCTTCGGCTTCGCTTCCTCGCTCAAGGTCTTCGCCGTCGCCGAACTCCTCGATCGCACGACGCCGAAAGAGCTTGAGAAGAACGTGACCTGGACTCAGGCCGATGTCGATGAGGCCGGATGGACACCGGTGACGGAGGAGCACGTCGACGACGGGCTGCCACTGGAAGATGTGGCCGAGAGCGCGCTGAGGGTCAGCGACAACCTGGCGATGAACATTGTGCTTGATGAGCTTGGCGGACCAGAGGCTCTCGACGACGCCATGGAGAAGGACGGTGACTCGACGACCGAGGTCACCGACGAAGAGCCGGAGCTCAACGACGTCGAAGAAGGCAGCACGGACAACACCACCGCCCCGGCCGCATTCACCGCCAACCTGCAGGACCTTCTCGATGCGAAGCGACTCTCGGACGATGATCGCAAGGTTCTCTTCGACTGGATGTCGGCGAACGAGACGGGAGACCCGCTCATCCGCGCGGCGCGCCCGACGGCTGGGTCGTCAGAGACAAGTCGGGACATTCGGATGCGATTCAGAACGACATCGCAGTGGTGACGCCTCCCGATCGCAAGCCCATCGTCCTATCCGTGATGACAGAAACCGATGACCCCGAATCGGAGGACGGTCCGGCCATGGTCGCTGCCGTCGCCGAGGTGGTGCTCGACAGCTTCCAGTGAGGACGGACGATTCTGCCTCCCTCACACCACCGTCGGCAGCACTCCTCCATCTACGCGCAGGGCTGCCCCGTTGGTCGCAGAGGACAGCGGACTGGCCAGATAGGCCACGAGGCTAGCGATCTCGGCAGGCTCGATGAAGCGCTGCAACAGTGAGGTTTCGCGAATCAGTGAGTCCCTCAGGTCTGCGGCTGACACCGATTGCGCCGCGGCGATCTGCCCGACCGTGGAGGCAACACCGTCCGAATATGTCGGTCCGCCGAGCACGGTATTCACGGTCACCTCTGTTCCACGGGTGAGTTTCGCCAGGCCGTTGCTCAACGCCAGCGTCGCGGCTTTCGTCGCGCCGTAGTGGATCATGTCCCCTGGTATATCGACGGCCGATTCCGTGCCGATGAATACGATTCGTCCCCACCCGTTCTCCAGCATCTGCGGGAGCAGTCTCCGGGACAGGCGAACGGCGCTCATGAGATTGATCTCGAGGTATCGCAGCCACTCCGCGTCATCGATCTCGGTGAACGTCGCCACGTCGAAGAGGCCGACGTTGTTGATGAGCACGTCCACGTGGCCGAGGCGGCCGAGCAATTCGTCGACCTGCCCGACGTCGGCGAAGTCCGCCGTGATTCCCCTCACCGAGGCGGCCGGGTTCAGTTCGCGCAGTCGGGCGACAGCCGCTTCGACGCCTTCTTCGTGGCGACCGTTGATGATGACCGTGGCTCCTTCATGCGTGCACAGAGCGGCGATCGCAAAGCCGATCCCTTTCGTCGAGCCCGAAATGAAGACGGTTTTGTCCGCCAGTTGAAGATCCATGTGATTGCCGCCTTGAGGTCTCGAAATTGCTTTCACTTTCCCAGGAAAGTCAACACTAGGTTGATTTAGTTGTCCAGGCAAGTAATCGATTAGACTGCACGGCATGAACAGCTCCGCGAGCAGCGCTACAGAACGTATCCCTCACGACGACGATTCGTCCGCCTTCACACCGGACGAGCTCGAGACCTGGTCCGCGGTCGCGACCTTGCTGGAGTGGCTTCCGGCAGCACTCAATGCGCAGATGCAACGCGATTCACAGATCAGCCATTTCGAGTACGGGATCCTCTTCGCACTCTCCCAGGCACCAGAAGAGACTTTGGCGATGAAGGAACTGGCAGGTTTCGCCAACAGCACTCTCTCCCGACTGTCACGTGCAGTCGCGCGGCTCGAACGCCAGGGGTGGGTGACTCGGCGCCCGGATCCCAGTGACGGACGCACGACGGTCGCATCCCTCACCGACTCCGGTCTCGCGGCGATGCGTGCGGCTGCTCCGGGACATGTTGCCTTAGTGCGACGCCTTGTCTTCGAATCCCTGACCCCTGCCCAAGCCCGCGCATTCGGCCAGGCCAGTCGCCACATCACCTCGGCGATCAGGGACGAAGGCAGTTGGCGCCCGCATTAGGCCACGCCCCAGTCCCCAGTTTTCAAGATCCCCACACGCGACTCCGACAGTCGATGACAGAATGCGAACAGGTACACATCACTCGAGGAGGAGCACATGGCACGCATCGGTTTCATCGGAGTCGGAGAGATCGCCTCGGCGATGGTCGAGGGCCTTGCAGACAGCGAGGCGCGAGCCGACCTCCAGTTCTTCCTCTCCCCGCGCAATGCAGAACGCGCGGCGAAACTCGCCGAAGCCATCGAATCCGCCACGGTCTGCCAGAGCAATCAGAACGTCGTTGACCGCAGCGACCTCATCGTCCTCGCGGTCCTGCCACAACAGACTGAGGCACTTCTGGACGAAATCGACATTCCGACGGAGAAGACACTGGTCAGCGCCGTCGCCGGAGTCTCAACAACCACACTCGGAGCCCACCTTCCGCATTCCCCGACGACCGTGCGCGTTATCCCCCTGCCCGCCGTCCGCGAGTGCAAGGGAGTCACCGCCGTATACCCGGCCAACGACGCGGTCGAAGAACTGCTGAGCCACCTCGGCGGATCGGTGACAGCTGCCGATGAGACGATGTTCTCCACTCTCTCGGCAGTGACAGCGACGATGTCGGCGCACTTCGCGTTCCTGCAGACGATCACAACGTGGCTCGTCGACCGCGGCTGGAATCAAGCGGATGCCGATCACTTCATCCGCGGCCAGTTCGTCGGTCTCGGCACCACTCTCGCCCAGACAGACGATCCCATCGACAATCTGGTTGCAGCCCACGAGACCCCGGGCGGACTCAACGAAATGCTCAACAATGAGTGGATGAACGATGCCAACCGCGACTCCCTGGCGGCAGCTCTCGACGCCGTATTCGACCGCGTCACGAAGTCCGACTGACCTCAATTACTACCTGACGGCGGCCCAGCAACCTCGCGCGAGGTTGCTGGGCC
>NZ_JBNFOL010000058.1:0-9003 GCF_057364765.1 Brevibacterium sp. LAARM3_SD1
CCAGCAACCTCGCGCGAGGTTGCTGGGCCGCCGTCAGGTAGTAATTGGGTGGGTTACCAGATGGTGACTCGCTGGTCGGGGGCTAAGTACATGCCGTCGGTCTCCGTCACGCCGTAGGTGTCGTGGAACGCGGTCATATTCTTCACGACCTGATTGCAGCGGAACTCCTCCGGCGAATGCGGGTCGATCGAGAGCCTGCGCACACGCTCCTCGGTGCGCATCTTCGACCGCCAGGCCTTCGCCCAGGCCTCGAAGAACGCCTTCGCCTGATCAGCCGACGGCGCCACCGGCACCCCCGGGGTGCCCGCCCGTTCGCCGAGTTCGAGCTCAAGCGCCTTCCACCCGATCGACAGACCACCGAGGTCACCGATGTTCTCACCAACAGTCAGCGCCCCGTTGACGTGCTGGTTGGCTTCGAGACCGGCAGGGACCAGCTCTTCGTACTGCGCGATGAGAGCATTCGTGCGTTCCTCGAACAGGGTCCGATCCGATTCGGTCCACCAGTCGACGAGGTTGCCGTCGCCGTCGTAGCGCGACCCCTGATCGTCGAAGCCGTGTCCGATCTCGTGGCCGATGACCGCGCCGATCGCTCCGAAGTTCGCGGCCACATCACCAGCGGCGTCGAAGAACGGCGGCTGGAGGATCGCGGCTGGGAAGACGATCTCGTTCATCACCGGGTGGTAGTAGGCGTTGACGGTCTGCGGGGTCATCAGCCATTCGGTGCGGTCGATGGGTCCGCCGATCCGCTTCACCTGTCGCACATGCTCGGCCTGCGAGCAGCGGCGTACGTTCCCGACCAGGTCGGAGGCGTCGATCGCGGCCGGGTACTCCCGCCACACGTCCGGGTAGCCGACCTTCGGAGTGAACTTCGAGAGCTTGACCAGCGCCCGCTCCTTCGTCTCCTCGCTCATCCAGTCGAGTTCGCGGATCGACTTGTCGTAGGCCTTGATGAGCATGCCCACGAGGTGATCGATCGCGTCCTTGGACGACGGCGGGAACTCAGCGGCGACGTAGAGTTTGCCCACGGCCTCACCGAGGTAGCCCTCGACGAGGCTGACCCCGCGCTTCCAGCGCTCCCGCAGGGCAGGGGTGCCGGAGAGGGTGCGGGAATTGAAGTCGAAGTTCTCCTCGACGAACTCATCCGAGAGCAGCGAAGCGGTGTCGGAGACGACGACGAAGCGCAGCCACGTCTTGATCGTCTCGATGTCGGTCTCCGCCCACACCTTCGCCATTCCCGTGACGAACGAGGGCTGGGAGACCACGAGGTACTTGAGGTCGGTCGCATCGGCGGTGAGGATGCCTAAGTAGGAGTCGAAGTCGAATTCGGGGCCGAGATCGCGCAACTCGGAGATCGAATACTTGTTGTAGGTCTTCTCCGCGTCACGGCAGGCCACACGGTCCCAGTGGTGGCGGGCGAGTTCGGTCTCGAACGCCATCACCTTGGCGGCCACCTCGGCGTCGGAGATTCCGGACTTCTCGCCGAGGCCGGCCAGGGCCGCGATCTTCTGCACGTGCGCGAGGAACTTCGCGCGCACCGCGGCGTGGTCGTCGTTGAAGTAGTAGTCCTCGTCGGGCAGGGAGATGCCGGCCTGGACGAGGTAGAGGGCGTAGACGTCGGAGTCCTTCGCATCGGCGGTGACGTACCCGCCGAGCACTCCGCCGATGCCTTCGGTCTCGAGGCGGGCGAGGGTGGCTGCGAGTTCGGACTTGTCCTCGGCGGCATCGATGGCTGCGAACGTCGAGGTCAGCGGGGCGACGCCGAGGTCGTTGATGCGCTCGACGTCCATGAACGCGGTGAACAGGTCGGCGACCTTCTGCCCTTCGGAGCCGGGTTCCTGCGGGGTGTCGGTCACGGAGGTGATGATGTCGCGGACCTTGGTCTCTGCGGTGTCGAAGAGCTCACGCATGGCTCCGTCGCCGGCACGGTCATCGGGGATCGTGAACGAGTCGATCCACTCGCCGTTGATGTGCTGGTACAGGTCATCCTGAGGCCTGATCGAGGTCTGTGAGGTTTCAGAAGTCATGGCCCCACAGTATCGTGATCAGAGCCCCGCACGCCCTGCCCGAGGAGGAACGAATGAGTCTGGCATCCGTCGTTTTCGTGTGCACCGGCAACATCTGCCGGTCCGTCACCGCTGAACGTGTGCTTGAGCATCATCTGGCCGAAGACGGCGCCGAGGCGGTCGTCGACTCCGCCGGGATCAGCGACGAGGAGGCCGGCAACCCCATCGACCCCCGTCAGGCTCGTGTGCTCGCCGCCGCCGGCTACCGCACCGACGATCATGTCGCGCGGCAGATCACGCCCGACTGGTTGGCGCAGCGCGATCTGGCGGTGGCGATGACCGCCCGCCATTATCGTGCCCTGCAGCGGATGATCGCAGACCTTCCCGCCGAGGCGGCCCCGGAGCTGCGGATGCTGCGCGAGTTCGATCCCCGGGTGGCAGGGGCGAACGAAGGTGCGGGAGCCGATGGGACCGCGGTGGCCCCCGGGAGGGCCGGCGCCGCCTCGGCAAGGGACGACATCCCCGCCCCCGACGTCGAGGATCCCTGGTACGGGGAATTCAAGGATTTCGAAGAAACACTTGAGACAATTGAAGTGTCCGTGCCGGGAATCACGGATCGTCTGCGCGCGCTGGCCGCGAAAACTCAGTGATACTGGTAGACACGAGCTTGCTGACACGACCGATATCGCAGGTACCCCTCGAAGGAGAAACTCTCATGACTCGACAGAACTGGTCCGCTCTCAGGTTGGGCTTCGCCGCCCTGCTGGTGGCTGCGATGAGCGTCTTCGCGTTCGCCCCCGCCGCCAGTGCGCATGATCAGCTGGTGTCGTCGAATCCCGAGGACGGTGCCGAACTCGATGAGCAGCCCAAATGGCTCGAGATGACCTTCTCCGGCGACATCCAGGAAGTCGGTTCCGAGGTCAAGGTCGTCGTCGATGGTAAGGACGTCTCCGCAGGTGAGCTGACCGTTGAAGGTAAGAAGCTCAGCGTTGCCCTGCCCGATGACCTCAAGCCCGGTGACTACAAGGTCACCTGGCGTGTGGTGTCGCAGGACGGTCACCCGATCTCCGGCGACTACTCGTTCGCGATCACGGACGCCGAAGGCGCCGGCGGCGAGGTCAAGGAATCGTCCGAGGAGTCGACGAAGGCCGGACTCGGCGGCGGAGTCGTCGACGAACCAGGTAAGGACACCGAGGATCGCGGCGAGATCGGCGAATCCACCGGCAGCGATTCCGGAATGTCGACGCCGATGATCGTGCTGCTCTCCGTGGGCGGCCTGGCCATCATCGTCATCGTCGTCCTGCTCATGCGTCGCAAGTCCCAGGGCCTGCCCGGCACCAAGGACAACTGAGCGAGACTGCCCACGCGGCACGTCTGACACGAGGCCCCGAACGTGAAGAGCGTTCGGGGCCTCGGTCTATTCGGTCCGTGGCGGTGGAGTCGGTGCCGCCGTTCAAGCGTGCGCTCACTTATCGGTTCGTGTACGCAGCGATAAGTGAGCTTCCGCTTGAATGAGCTTCTACTGCCGTGGGGCGGTTGCTCATTCAAGCAATAGCGCGGATATGCCTAGGTGCAGCGGCTGATAAGTGCGCTCACGCTTGATCGAATCGCCGCTGACGCCGTCGTCGTCAGGGCGTGAAGCGCAGTAATCGGTCGTCGGCCGCACTGGGGTCTCCGCGGCCGTCGGTGTTGTTCGTCAGCACGAGCAGCGAACCGTCGGGCGCCTCGACCACATCGCGCAGCCGGCCATGCTCGCCGGTCCACAGCTCCGACGACGACTTCAGGTCGGCCAGCGGCACCTGGTGCAGGCGCTCACCGCGCAGTCCGGCAATGAGGATGCTGTCATCGGTGACGGCCAATCCGCTGGGGCTCGCTTCATCGGGCGTCCACTGCTGCACCGGGTCGATGAAGTCGCCCGAGCCGTTATCGGTGCCGTCGCTGCCACCCGAACTAGTGCCATCGCCGTTGCCACCAGCAATGCCCTCAACTTCGGCCCACCCGTAGTTGCCTCCGGCTTCGATGATGTTGAGCTCATCCCACGTGTCCTGCCCGAACTCCGAGGCGTACATCTTGCCGTCGTCATCCCATCCGATGCCCTGCGGATTTCGGTGCCCCATGCTGTAGACGAGCGAATCGCCGAAGGGATTGTCATCCGGAATCTCGCCCTCGGGAGTCATGCGCAGAATCTTTCCCGACAGCGCCTCCTCATCCTGCGCACTGCTGCGATCGCCCGTATCGCCGAGCGTGGCATAGAGCATCCCATCAGGCCCGAACGCCAACCGTCCGCCGTTGTGGAAGTTCGCGGTCGGCAGTCCATCGAGGATCGTTGCCTCCTCACCCAATGACAGATCCCCCGCCTCGCCGAGGAGGTCGAACCGGACGATCCGATTCTCCGTCCCAGCGGCGAAGAAGGCATAGAGACGGTTATCGTCAACGGCGAGACCGTGCAGACCGGCTTCACCAGAGGCCGAGACACCGTCGATCCGGCCGACCTCACGAACGTCCCCACCAGCAGAGACTTCGAGGATGCGACCCGAGTTGCGTTCGCTGACCAGTGGCGTCTGCCCGACGAAGGCGATCGACCATGGGGATTCGAGGCCGGTAGCCACGACCTCGGGAGAGTCCGCGCCAGGCGCAGACGACGTTTGAGATCGAGCCCCGGAAGATCTGGAATCAGCACCCGCCGAGGCGGCCCCCGGACCTGACCCGTCCGGATCGGCGGTCTCACCGGAATCCGAATCAGAGGAGCAGGCAGGAAGAACGACGGCGAGAGATACCGCGGCACCGGTAAGTAGGCGTCCGGCTCGGCGCTGGGAGGAGGTGCTCATACTCTCTCCTTCATTGGGGAGTCCGGTGGACCAAGACTAACCGTGGCCTGCCCGAAAACTGAACCTCTTGCCGGCAAATAGGACCGCCTGCTCAGGAATAGAACCGTCTGCCCGGACTGTTGCCTCGAGTAACTGGAATTTCTGCGACTGCGTTTTCCGGCCGCACCACGCGCTTACCGAAGGAGACCCCTACCGTGTCCGTTCCGTTGAATATCCTCGATCTCGTCTCCATCAGGGAAGGCTCCACCGCACACGAAGGCATAGCCGAATCGATGACGTCGGCGAAGCTGGCCGACGAGCTGGGATATAAGCGCCTGTGGTTCGCCGAACACCACAACACGATGGGCCTGGCCGCCAGCGCCACGGCCCTGCTGATCTCACAGGCCGCCTCGGTGACGGAGAAGATCCGGGTCGGATCCGGTGGTGTCATGCTGCCCAACCACGCCCCGCTCATGGTCGCCGAACAGTACGGGACGCTCGCGAACATCCACGGGCCGCGCATCGACCTGGGCCTCGGACGCGCACCCGGCACGGACGGGATGACCGCGCAGGCGCTCGCCCGGTCCTCGGCCGAACCACAGGACTTCGCACAGAACATCTATGACATGCAGGGTTGGTTCTCCGAGGCGGGGCAGGCGCACACCATGCCGATCAAGTCCGCGGTCTCGGCGGGGATGAACGTGCCCATCTGGGTGCTCGGATCGACGATGAACGGCGCCTCGATCGCCGGCCAGCTGGGCCTGCCGTTCTCCCTGGCCTCGCACTTCGCACCCGACCAGATCGACATCGCAATCAAGACCTACCGCGATTCCTTCACCACCGACGCGCCCACCGCGCAGATCGACGAACCCTACGTCATGGCCGGGATCAACGTCATGGTCGCCGACACCGACGCCGAGGCGGCCCGCCAGTTCACCTCGGTGCAGCAGATGTTCAATGACATGCGCACCGGCCGTCGCCGCAATCTGCAGCCCCCGGTCGACCCGGCCGAGATCTATGCGCAGGGCGGGACCAGCCCGATGCTGTCCATCAGCGCCGTCGGTTCGCCGGATACGGCGACCGCGCAGATGGCTGAGTTCGTCGAGCGCACCGGTGCCGATGAGCTCATCACCGTTACCTACGCCTATGACCCCGATGTGCAGCGCGAGTCCCTGCGACTGCTCGCCGACGCCTGGTTCTGAGGTTCGGAGCCGTGTCCGCGTGGCGGCGCGCTGAGCTGGGAACTGCCTACTCCAGCACCCGGACATAGTCGGAGAGGTCGGGTTCGACGTCGGTGAGCGTGCGGGCTGTGGACAGGACCGTCGACTCCATCGCCGAGGCGGCCCTGGTCGCCCGCACGTCCGCGCGCTTAGCGAGGCTGACCGTGCGAGGCAGGCGCGGATCGACCAGCGGCACCGAATCCAACCGGGGCCGGTCGACGAGGACCATCGCCGGGACGATCGCGACCCCGAGACCACGCTCGACGAAGCGCAGAGCCGCATCCATCTCCACCCCCTCGACGACGACTCGTGGTATCAGGCCGGCTGAGTCGAACGCTGCAGAAGTCGCCTCCCTGAGGTCGTAACCGTGATGGAACAGGACCTGGGGTCGGTCGGCCACCTCGGCGAGCGTGATCCGATCGGTCTGCGCACGGTCCGAGGTGAGCAGGTCGGAACCGGCGGCGGCGATGACGACGAGATCCTCGGCAAGGATCCCGCGCAGGCTGAGCCTCGGCATCTGCGGGGCGAGGTCGAAGGTGCGGGTGATGAGCGCGAGGTCGAGCTCGCCGCCGGCCAGAGATTCGATGAGCTCCCGGGACCCCTTCTCCACGAGCTCGAGTTCGACGCCGGGGTGGGCGGTGTGGAACCGGCTGATCGTCTCGGCCACGAGGCTCACGCACAGGGTCGGGGTCGCACCCAACCGGACGCGGCCGCGCCGCAGACCGGCGAGCTCATCCATGTCACGGCGGATCGCCTCGGCGTCGGCGAGCATGCGCTTCGCCGTCGGCAGCAGCGTCGCCCCGGCATCGGTGAGCGTGATGTGACCATGCGCGCGGTGGAAAAGCTCGGCTCCGAGCTCCTTCTCCAGCGTCGAGATCTGTCGCGACAGGGAGGGCTGGGCCAAGTGGAGCGTCGCGGCGGCTTTCGTGAAATGGCCGGTGGCGGCCACCTCGGCGAAGCTTCTCAGCTGTTCGAGGTTCATGATCGGTCTCCATGCAGGTCAGACATGGCAATAGTGTATCGCTATCGACTTGACTCAAACAATGCATTGGACGTATGGAACGGGCGGTTCCATAGTGGAATTCATGAACACCACACAGGGCGGATCCCGCCGAAAAGAACACTCCATCTCCACCTCGGTGCTGGTCATCGGAGCCGGCGGATCGGGTCTGCGGGCCGCGATCGAGGTCGCCGAATCCGGCGCCGACGTCCTCGCTGTCGGCAAACGGCCGAAGGAGGACGCCCACACCTCGCTGGCAGCCGGCGGCATCAACGCGGCCCTGGCGACGATGGACCCGGACGACACCTGGCAGCAGCACGCGGCCGACACGATCAAGGAATCCTATGACCTCGCCAACCCCCGCACCGTCGAGATCGTCACCCAGGGAGCAGCCGAAGGCATCGCTGACCTGGAGCGATATGGAATGGACTTCGCGAAGGAGGACGACGGTCGGATCTCTCAGCGCTTCTTCGGCGCCCACACCTGGCGCCGTACCGCTTTCGCCGGCGACTACACGGGGCTGGAAATCCAGCGCACCCTCATTCGTCGCGCCGAAGCCCTAGACATCCCGATCCTCGACCGCGTCTACATCACGAAACTGCTCGTCGCCGACGGCCGCATCTTCGGCGCCTTCGGTTTCGACGTCATCGACGGCACCGGCTACCGAATCTACGCCGACGCCGTCATCCTCGCCGCCGGCGGACACAACCGGATCTGGCGACGCACCTCCTCACGTCGGGACGAGAACACCGGTGACTCCTTCCGCCTGGCTGTCGAGGCCGGCGCTCGACTGCGCGATGCCGAACTCGTCCAGTTCCACCCCTCGGGCATCATCGAACCCGAGAACGCGGCCGGCACCCTCGTCTCCGAAGCGGCCCGCGGTGAAGGCGGAATCCTGCGCAACGGCCTGGGGGAGCGGTTCATGGAACGCTACGACCCACAGCGCATGGAACTCTCCACCCGCGACCGGGTGGCGCTCGCCGCCTATACGGAGATCGCCGAGGGGCGCGGCACCGAGAACGGGGGAGTGTGGCTCGACGTCTCCCACCTGCCGCGCGAGACCATCATGAACCGGCTGCCGCGGGTGTTCCAGACGCTCATGGAAACCCAGATGCTCGACATCACGGCCTCGCCGATCGAGATCGCCCCGACCGCGCACTATTCGATGGGCGGAGTGTGGGTCGACCCGGTCGACCACAGCACCGATGTCGAAGGATTGTGGGCGATCGGTGAGGCGTCGTCCGGTCTGCACGGGGCGAACCGGTTGGGCGGGAATTCGCTCATCGAACTCCTCGTCTTCGGTCGGATCGTCGGTCGGTCAGCCGTTGCATACTCCGATTCGTTGGAGGCTCAGGTGCGGTCGCACGCTACGGTGGACGAGGCCCGGGCGGAGATCTCCGATCTGCTGGCCTCCGAGGGCACGGAGAACGTGCGGGCCCTGCAACGCGAGGTCCGTAACCTCATGACCGAGCACGCCGGAGTCGTCCGTGACGAGGCCGGACTGCTCGCCGGTCTGGAGAAGCTCGCCGGGATCGAGGCGCGGATGGCTGATGTCGGCATCCACCCCGATATCGCCGGGTTCGCCGACCTCGCACACGCCTTCGACCTCAAGTCCTCGGTGCTCGCGGCACGGGCGACGCTCGAATGTGCGCTGGAGCGTCGGGAGACCCGCGGCTGCCATAACCGCAGCGACTACCCGGAACTGGACCCGAACCTGCAGGTCAATTTGGTCTGGTCTCCGTCGGTCGGAGTCGTCCGCGAGTCGATCCCTGCAGTTTCGGCGGACGTCGCGGCGCTCATGCACACCGGTGAAATCAGCCAAGAAGGCAAACTCGTCGAATAATTGCTACCTGACGGCCGCAGTCGCGAGGTGGAGGATCATCATGATGGCGGGGAACATGAGCACGAACAGGTTGCCGACCTTGACCGAGGTTTCGGTCAGAGCACGGTTGGCATCGGCATAGCGGTCGGTT
>NZ_JBNFOL010000059.1:0-8155 GCF_057364765.1 Brevibacterium sp. LAARM3_SD1
TGCGGTGGTGATAGTGGTGGGGAAACGCCCGGTTAACCGTTCCGATCCCGGTAGCTAAGCCCATTCGCGCTGATGGTACTGCAACTTGGTGGTTGTGGGAGAGTAAGTGACTGCCGCAATATTCTTTTGGGGTGATGGCCTCGTTCGACCTTTCGGGTTGGGCGGGGCCATTACTGTATTCACGAACGGAAACAATGACGAAGACAATCGACGCTCTCAGAGCCGAACTCGCGCGCGATGGCGAAGTGACGATCGGGTTCAATCGGACGAAGCAGTTTCTGCGTAATCCTGCCAGTTTTCTCGGGTTGCGCCGTTCCTCCCCGCCCTCACCACAGGTGATCGTCAACAACTTCGGTCTGTGGGCCGCCGTGGACGGATTCCCCGAGAGAGGCGTGCCGTGGGCCGGTATTCTCGAAGTCCACATCACCAAGGTGAACGTCAGCTCGTATATCGATGTGAGCATCAGAACTCCCGATACGCCTGACCGCCGCCGTTCGCTGCGTCTGCCGCATATGCTCACGGTCGATCCGGAAGAACTGGCCAAGTGGATCGTCATGGAACTGATGGAACGCGGCAACCCGATCTGACTTTCATCCCGACAGTCCAATGACGACTTTCACCCCGGTGTCCTCCTGAGGAGATCCCTTCCGGATGGTAGGCGACGCGTTCTCGCACCGAAGCTCACATGCTTGTCCATAGTTATGTCGCATGTCACGATGAAACTGTCCGCTGCGCCGGATGCAAGTGAATAGTGACATCCGAATAGACAGCAAGGGAGAGACCGCATGAACGTATCAACCATCATCTGGATCGTCGTCGCCATCGTCGTGGTCCTGATCATCGTCGGGATCATCATCGCAGTCAGCCGAAAGGCGGCGGCGAAGAAGCGCGAACACCAGCGGCAAGAGGCCGCCCAGATTCGACAGGAAGCTGCCGAATCCGAACATGATGTTCGCGCTCGAGAGGCCGAAGTCGAGAAACAGAGGGCAGATGCAAAGCGCGCAAAGGCTGAGGCCGATGCTCGAGCTGCCGAGGCTGATCGTCAGGCGGCCGAGGCTGAACAGCTGGATACCCAGGCCGCGAAGCGCGAAGAAGCTGTGAAGGCCGAACGGCTCGAGCACGACCGCAGGCTGCAACATGCCGACGAACTTGACCCGGATACACAGCAGGATTCCGGTGACGCTCGTCGTGCAGACAACGCCGGTGCTGCTGGGGCGGCCGCGGCCGGGGCTCATGGGACGTCGACGAACAGCCAGACTGAGCACCGCCCCGACGAAACCGTACCGCAGGACGGGCATCGGCCCGACGAGCCAGTCCAGCGAAACGATGTCCGCCATGAACAGCCTGTTCGGCAGGATGCGCCGCGCCCGGACCAGCCTGGCTCTCAGGAGCCGGTGCGCCGCGATCCCTACGCACAGCAGCAGGACATCCGAGCTGACCAACAACCGCCGGAAAACGGAGTCCGGCCCCACGCCGAGGAGCCGCCGGCCGAGGAGTACGATCCTCGAGTCGACCGACGCGGCACTCAAGGCCCATACGCTCGCGGCGATCGGAGGGTGGATCCGCTCGATGACGGAGGGGACCCCGACGTTCCGAAACACTGACGCATCATCGGTCTGAGTCAGATGAGACGGTGCCCGAACCACCACCCACGGTTCGGGCACCGTCTCGTTGGTCTCGGACCTCCGGGCACTGCGAGCGATCGTGCATCGGATGGGAACAGCCGCCTCGGCGAGGGATCGAGCTGAGAACAACGACACGAATTCGTGACAAGCGGTTGCGTTGAAATCGATTGATGCTTCTGTAGTGTGTACGGCAAGATCCTAAGGAAGGCACCCTATGCTCGACAAGCTGCATGACGCACTGAAACTACGGACCAATCCGGCCATCTTCTTCTCCTCAGCGGCCGTGATCATCATCTTCGTCCTCGGGACGATCTTCTTCACCGATCAGCTCGACGCCGGTGTCTCGGTCGCCTCGGATTGGCTGCTGACGAACCTCGGCTGGTTCTACATCCTCGGCGTCACCGTCTTCGTCGTGTTCCTCATCTACATCGCCGCCTCCCGCTACGGGCGAGCGAAGCTCGGCCCCGACGACGAACCCCCGGAGCATTCCAATGGCGCCTGGTTCGCCATGCTCTTCGCCGCTGGCATCGGCTCGATCCTCATGTTCTGGGGCGTTGCCGAACCCGTCAGCCACTTCGGCGATCCACCGCGTGCTTCCCTCGGCATCGAACCGGGCACGCCTGCCGCCGCGGTAGATGCCATGAACTTCACGTACTACCACTTCACCCTGCACACCTGGGCGATCTTCACCCTGCCCGCGCTGT
This sequence comes from Brevibacterium sp. LAARM3_SD1, assembly GCF_057364765.1. Taxonomy (NCBI): domain Bacteria; kingdom Bacillati; phylum Actinomycetota; class Actinomycetes; order Micrococcales; family Brevibacteriaceae; genus Brevibacterium; species Brevibacterium sp. LAARM3_SD1. Next base: position 2,330 of record NZ_JBNFOL010000059.1, read on the forward strand.
GCTTCGCCTACTTCATCCACAAGCGGAACCTGCCGCCGCGGGTGAGCTCGATCTTCCAGCCCATCCTCGGTGAGAAGATCCACGGTCCCATCGGCAAGACAATCGATGTCGTCGCCATCATCGGCACCGTCTTCGGCATCGCCGTTTCGATCGGTCTGGGCACGCTGCAGATCAACGGCGGTCTCGCCCAGGTCATCGGCGTCCCCGAGAACGCTCTGTGGCAGCTGATCATCATCGGTGTCGTCTGTGGACTGGCTACGATCTCGGTCTCGCTCGGCCTCGACAAAGGCATCAAGGTCCTGTCGAACCTCAACATCGTCGTGGCTGTGCTGCTGCTCGTCTTCATCGTCGCCTTCGGCCCGACCCTATTCATGGCTAAGGGCGTCTTCGAATCCCTCGGCACCTACGTCCAGCAGCTGCCCGAACTCGCACTGTGGAACGACACGTTCGCCGACACCGGCTGGCAGAACACCTGGACGGTCTTCTACTGGGCGTGGACGATCACCTGGTCTCCGTTCGTCGGCATCTTCATCGCCCGCATCTCCCGCGGACGCACCATCCGCCAGTTCGTCATCGGCGTGCTCGCGATTCCCTCCGCCTTCTCGATCCTGTGGTTCGGCATCTTCGGCTATGCCTCCTTCGACATCGAGCTCAACCAGGGCGGGGGACTGGTCGACCGAGTAGTGGGTGAGGGAGACATTCCGGGAGCGCTGTTCGCGTTCCTCGACCACTACCCGTTGGCCGGCCCCGTGTCGGTGATCGCGATCATCCTCGTGGTCATCTTCTTCGTCACCTCGGTCGACTCCGCGGCTCTCGTGGTGGACACGATGAACAACGGCCATGAGGACTTCAACCCGCTGCCGCAGCGGATCTTCTGGGCCCTTGCCGTCGCCGTCGTCACGGCGGCACTGCTGGTGTTCTCCGGCACGGGAGGGCTCGAAGCGCTGCAGTCGACCATCATCCTCGTCGGGCTGCCGTTCTTCATCATCGCCTACTTCCAGATCTACGCTCTCATGCGAGCCCTGCGCGAGGATGCGGGCGTTCTGCCGCGCGTTCGCATGCGACGCTGGAAGAAGGTCCTGCCGCCCGAAGAGGTCGAACGCCGACAGGGCGACGACGAACAGTTCGGACACGAATACGACGACGATGAGGAAGTCGTCACCGAACCCGAAGCGGTCGAACCGGCACCGGAGTTCCGGGATCCGTATATCGAAGAATCCCGCGAGAAGAAGAGCCGGCGGGAGGGGACCTTGGCCAGCCGCACCGGCAGTCGTTCGAAGAGCTCGGGCCACGGTAAGGGCGGCGACCCAGGGCAGGACGACGGCGACGACTGAGGCGGCTGACCGTGGCCAGCGGCGACAGTCTGATTGCCGCGACCCGGAGCGATCAGCCTGATCGGCGCGGCCGGGCATGACGAAGGGGGCGCTGCACATGCAGCGCCCCCTTCGCATCTTCGGATCAGATAGCTATGGCAGATCACTGACCGCTCTTGATCATCTCCGCGCACTTCTCACCCATCATCATGACGGTGATGTTCGGGTTGACCGTGGTGATCTCCGGCATCGCCGAGGCATCGAGACGCGTAGGCGGTTGACGCCCTTGACGCGCAGCTGCGGATCCAGCGGCGACATCTCGTCATCAGGAGCACCCATGCGCACCGTGCCGACCGGGTGGTAGACGGTGTTGTGGGTGCGGGTGATGTAGTCGGCGATCTGCTCGTCGGTCTGGACGTCCTTGCCTGGGAACAGCTCCTCGCCAGCCCATTCGGACATGGCGTCCTGCGACACGATCTCGCGGGCCTTCTTGATGCCGGCGATCATGACCTTCATGTCATGGCCTTCCGGATCGGTGAAGTAGCGGGGATCGACCTTCGGCTTGTCACGGAAGTCCTTCGAGCGCAGACGCACGGTGCCGCGCGACTTCGCATGAGTGACATTCGGGGTGAGGCAGAAGGAGTTCTCCGCGGTCTTGTAGCCCTGGCGCAGGGTGTGCATGTCGAAGGGCACCGAACCGTAGTGCATCATCAGGTCCGGACGGTCGAGCCCGTCCTCGGTGGGGGAGAAGATGCCGATCTCCCACCACTGGGTGGAATCCTCGACCATCGGCTTCTTGGCTTCCCACGAGATGACGCCCTCCGGGTGATCGCCCAGGTGCTCGCCGACTCCCGGCGAATCCACGCGAGCTTCGATGCCGACCTCGGCGAGGTGGGCCTTCGGGCCGATGCCCGAGAGCATGAGCAGCTGCGGGGTGTTGATCGCGCCGGAGGAGACGATGACTTCCTTCTTCGCCTCGATCCGGTTGGTCTTGCCGAAGGCGTTGTTGACCACGAGCACGGCCGTGCAGTTGTCGTCCTCGTCGAACTCGAGCTCCTTGGCCTGAGTGTCGGTGAGGATCGTGAGGTTCTCACGGTCGAGGATCGGGTGGAGGTAGGACACCGAGGAGGATGACCGGGTGCCGTCGTCCTTGCGGTTGACCTGGAAGAAGTTCGCACCGTTGATGACGGTCTGACCCTCGTTGAACTGCACACGGGGGATGCCGGCCTGCTCGCAGGCGTCGAGGAGCGCGACACCACACGGATCGACCGGGGGCACGTTCATCAGACGGACCGGGCCGTCATGGCCGTGGTGGTCGCCGGGCAGCTCATTGTTCTCGAGCTTCTTGTACAGGCCGAAGGTGTCCTTCGAACCCCATCCTGCTGCACCGTGCTTGGTCTCCCATTCGTCGAGGTCCTCACGCGGAGCCCAGAAGGCGATGCACGAGTTGTGGGAGGAGCAGCCGCCGAGCACCTTGGCGCGGGCGTGGCGCATGTGCGAGTTGCCGTTCTCCTGCGCTTCGATCGGGTAGTCCCAGTCGTAGCCGGATTCGAGGAGCTCCATCCAGCGGTTGAGCTCAAGGACGACGTCCTTGTCCGTGTCGGTCGGGCCGGCCTCGAGGAGTCCGACGGTGACCTCGGGGTCCTCGCTCAGTCGGGCTGCGACCGCGGCACCGGCGGAGCCGCCGCCGACGACGACGTAGTCAAAGCTATGAGTAGTCTTCACTGTTCATCTCTCCTTGTTGAGGTAGGCGTCTGCAGGCTGCGACTGATCACTTGGTGTGGTCGGGGAACCAACCGGTGACGGCCGGTTCGAGGTTCTGGTAGATGTGCTTGGCTTCCTGGTACTCGGCCAGACCCGTGGGACCGAGCTCACGACCGAAGCCGGACTGCTTGTAGCCGCCCCATTCGGCCTGCGGCAGGTAGGGGTGGAAGTCGTTGATCCAGATGGTGCCGTGGCGCAGACGCTGAGCGACCAGCTGGGTCTTGCCCGCGTCCTGACTCCACACGGCTCCGGCCAGACCGTAGTAGGTGTCGTTGGCGATCTCGACGGCCTCGTCCACGGTCGAGAAGGTCTCGACCGTGACGACAGGACCGAAGGCCTCATCGGAGACGACGGACATTCCGCGCTTGACCTGGTCGAGCACGGTCGGCAGGTAGTAGAAGCCATCGGCCAGATCGCCTTCACCGAACTTGCCTCCGCAGCGCAGGCGCGCACCTTCGGCGATGCCCTTCTCCACGTAGGCGTGCACCTTGTCGCGGTGTGCCGCAGAGATCAGCGGACCGGTCTCGGCGTTCTCATCGAAAGGTCCGCCGAGGCGGATCTGCTCGGCACGCTCCACGAGGCGGTTGACGAATTCCTCGGCGATGGATTCTTCGACGATGAGTCGGGCGCGGCCGAACACACCTGACCGGAGTGGACGAAGGCGCCGTTGAGAGCATTATCCAGAGCCGCATCGAAGTCGGCATCGGCGAAGACGACGTTCGGGTTCTTGCCGCCGAGCTCAAGGGCGATCTTCTTGATCGAGTCGGCGGCGTTGCGGAACAGCAGACGACCGGTGACGAGGCCACCGGTGAACGAGACCATGTCGATGTCCTCATGCGTCGACAGCGGGGCACCGGCATCGGCACCCGCACCGAGGATGAGGTTGCCGGCTCCAGCCGGCAGACCGAGCTCTTCGAGCACCTGCATGGTGAGGATCGCCGTGTGCGGGGTGAGCTCGGCGGGCTTGAGGATGAAAGTGTTGCCAGCGGCGATGGCCGGGGCGATCTTCCACGCTGCCTGCAGCAGCGGGTAGTTCCACGGAGTGATGAGCGCGCAGACGCCGACGGGCTCGTGCACGATCTTCGACGCCACGGTGTCGGTGCCGGCGTCGACGACGCGACCGGCATCGTTTGCGGCGAGCTTGCCGAAGTAGTCGAAGCAATTCGCGATGTCGTCCATGTCGATCTGCGATTCGACGAAGCGCTTGCCGGTGTCCAGGGACTCGGCCTTCGCGAATTCGTCCTTGCGCTCACGCAGAACGGCAGCGAACTTCAGCAGCAGATCGCCGCGTTCGCTGGCGGGAACGGACGACCAGACGCCGGAGTCGAAGGCGCGACGAGCGGCCCTGATCGCCAGCTCGGTATCTTCGGGGCTGGCTTCGTCCACCTCGGCGACGAAGCTGCCGTCGGCTGGGTTGTGGATCTTCCGGGTTCCACCGTTGACGGCTGAAACCCACTGTCCGTCGATGAAGAGTGTGTTTGGCACGATTTCTCCTTTTCCTAGCGGGTGAACGAGTTGCAGTTCTGTGGAGTCGAGTGGTCTACGGGCCGTCTGACCTGCACGGCGACTGAGCTCTGCGGCGTCGACTCGCGTGCTTCCGGCAATCACAATAGGCGAAGTCAGGGGCCGAATGCGCAATCCGATGATGCTGGTCACATAGGCAAGTGATATTGCTCATGGCGCGGCAGGGGACTGCGGCTGAAGGGGCTGTGCTGTCGTTCGCAGAAAGCGCGACGGGCAGGTCGGTCGCCGCGGGGGAGAAGCGGGCGGTGCAGCCTGAAATTCTGATCGTGGAAAAGCGGAGACGTCCGTCATCCGCACAATGGGCTTCCACGTCAGGTGTCATTCATCTCCTGGTGTCGAGGCGGCGCGGATCTCCGCTGCCGCCGAACCTTTTCGATTGCCGTCGGCCGTGTTCCACTGGATTCGCCTTGATTCTAACAGAGCGCTGAGGCGGTGACCTGGGTCTCGACGCTCGTGACAGCGGGCACGATGGTGAGCAGAATAGGGGCGTTGACGTGTCCCCGCCCACACGGCGTTGGAGCAGTGAGTGCACTAGAATAGAGCGGAACATCAAAAAGACTTCATAGGGAGAATCGTGGCCCAAGGGGATTCGCGAGACAGCCAGGACAACCGCCGCGCAGATGGCGGTCACCGCTCAGATCGCGACAACAATCGCAACCGTCGACCGGACAACCGGGACGGCCGCGGGCCACGCCATTCCGACCGCCGTGGTGGTTACCAGGGCAACCGCCGGAACGACGATGACCGCCGAGGCGGATACAACCGGGACCGTCGCGATGGGGACAACCGTCGTGGAGGCTATGGCCAGAACCGTCGTGATGATGACCGCAGGGGCGGGTTCAATCGTGATCGCCGGGACGATGACCGCCGAGGCGGTTACCAGGCAACCGTCGGAACGACGATGATCGCCGTGGTGGGTTCACCCGCGATCGTCGCGGTGGCGACGACCGCCGTGGCGGCGACGAACGTCGCGGTGGCTATGGCCAGAACCGTCGGGATGACGATCGCCGTGGCGGCTACCAGGGCAATCGCCGCAATGACGATGACCGCCGAGGCGGCTTCAACCGTGACGTCGCGACGGAGACGACCGTCGGGGCGGCTACCGCGGAAACCGCCGTGACGACAACCGCGGAGGACGCGGCGCCATGGCCGCAACGACAACAGACCGTCGTGCATCACGCAAGACCGACACGGGCGACTACGCACGCGAACAGCGGGCCCGTCG
>NZ_JBNFOL010000060.1:0-7906 GCF_057364765.1 Brevibacterium sp. LAARM3_SD1
CCAGCAACCTGGCGCCAGGTGCTGGGCCGTCGTCAGGTAGTAATTAGGGAGTTAGTCAACGGAGATGAGGGACATGGAGCTCGGGTTTCCGCGGGTGGAGTTCATCGTGAAGCTCGCCTTCCACGGCAGGTACCGGTCATCGGAGGACTCGATGACATCACCGGCGGTCGTGAACGCCCTCCGGCGCACCCGCAGCAGCGGGGTGCCCACGGGGACTTCGAGGAGCCTGGCATCGTCATCGTTCGCTCCGACCGCATCGATCGTGCGTGACGCCCGGTTGATGTCGACGCCCTGGTCGATGAGCTCCTGATAGATCGACCCGGAATCCGTGTCGAAGGCCAACACGTGACGTCCGAACTCGAACGGATAGTTCAGCCGCTCGACCATGGCCGGGGCTTCGTCCATGAGTCGCAGCCGAAACACCGAGACGATCGGATCGCCCTCTTCGATCCGCAGGCTCGCCGCCAGTGATTTCTCCGCCGGCTCCCGCGCTACACGCTGCGTGACCTGACCGGGCACGATGTCCGAGGCATGGCACCACTGGGAGAAGGAGATGACATCGTCGAAGGACTGAGTGAGGACGTTGTCGAGCACGACCGTGCGTCTCCCCCGCCCCGAGGAGATCAGCCCCTCCCCGCGCAGAGCGGACATCGCCTGCCGCACCGGTCCACGCGAACTCGCGAACTTCCGCGTCAGTTCCGCCTCGGAGGGCAGCTCATCGCCGGGCTGGAACGATCCTTCACGAATCGCCGTGCGCAGATAGTGCGCGATCTCGTCATGCTGCTGACGGGTGCGGTGCCTCGGGCCGGTGGTCATGACCTCACTTCTCCTTCGACGGTGCTCATTCGACGGCTCAGAGGACAGCGCCTCAGAGTCGAGGAAGCGCTGTCTCGGTGAACTCGGCATGGCTCAACGAAGTCCGAATGTCACATTAAGGTGAACAGACATCAAACTTGTACATACATATCTTCATCTTATCCGACAACCGCACGAATATGAGGGAATGCCGACAACAGATCTCATCATCACCGGCTCGGGCATCCTCGGCCTGGCCACCGCATTCCTCGCCCGCCGACAGGGCCGCAGCGTCCACATCATCGACCGTTCCGACCGCCCCGTGGGCTCGTCCATCCAGAACTTCGGCCACGCCTGCTTCACCGGCCAGTCCGATGCCGCGCAGCCGATCGCATCGAAGGCCCGCGAGGGCTGGCTCGACGCCGCGGCCGCCACGGGACTCTGGGCCGCCGAGACCGGAACCTTCATCCCGGCCATGACCGAGGCCGAGCTGACCGTCCTCGAGCAGTTCGCCGCCCATCGCGGCCCCGACCAAGTTCGACTGCTCGACCCGGAGGCGATCGTCGAGGCGGTCGGCAACCCCGACCTCCCGGCCATCGGCGGCGCACATCTGCCGCAGGACATGCGCGTCGACCCGCGACAGGCCGCCCCGAGAATCGCCGCATGGCTGGCCGGTCAGGGCGTGGAATTCACCTGGAACACGCACGTCACCGCGGTGGCCGACGGCACCGTGTCGACGACACGCGGGAACTTCCACGCCGAGCAGGTCGTCGTCTGCCCCGGCTATCAGCTGACCAGCCTCTTCCCCGAGATCGCCGAATCCCACGAGATCCGCATCTGCTCGCTCGTCATGTCGCTCATCGAGGCCCCGCAGCACATTCCGACCGGCTTCGCGATGCTCACCGGCACCTCCCTGGCCCGCTACGACGGGTTCGCGGCGATGCCCGGCGCCGGGGCGCTGCGCCACGACCTCGACGAACGGGAACCGGAGCTGCGCGGCTGCATCGCGAACCTCATGGTCACCGACATCCCGCAGGGCCTGCTCATCGGCGATTCACACGCCTACGACCTCAGCCCGGAACCCTTCATCGACGAGCGGGTCGGTTCGCTGCTGCTCGACCGGGCCACCTCGATGCTCGGGATTGAGCGCCCGCGTGTGCTGCAGCGGTGGCTGGGCATGTACGCCGACAGCCCGACGACGAACCTCGTCCTCGAGCGCCCGGACGAACGCACGACCGTCGCCGTCGTTGCCTCGGGGATCGGCATGACCTTGTCGTTCGGCATCGCCGACCTCATCCTCTCCGGTGGCACCGCCGACACCTGAGGCAACTCCCCCTCCCCGCCCTGACACCGACAAACCCAATCGGCCCCGCAGGCGGTCGCGCCCATCCGCGACCGCCTCGGGGCCGATTCGATGCCCTCAGAGATGCGACGTCCGGCTTGCACCCACCCGTCCATTTCAGTGACCGGTCCCACGATACGTCGGGGTAACTCCGAACCGACCGTGAAGTTGTCATGTCCAGTCGGTGAACTTCCCTTACTTGTATAGACATTCTCCAGTGATCTCGACACGATGAATTCGAACGATCACCTCAGCGCCTCTGCCGCACTGCTCTCCGAAAGGCCACCACGCCATGACCATGACCTCCCCCTTCCGCTCTCGCGCGTTCCGCACGATCACCGCCGGTCTCCTCTCCCTGCCCCTGCTCGCCGCCTGCGGCAGCTCCGGAGGAGGAAGCGACGACACGATCACCTTCGCCGCCGTCCCCGCCGAATCATCCTCGACGCTGGAATCCTCCTTCGAGAAAGTCACGAAGCTGCTTGAGGAGGAGACCGGCAAGAAGGTCGAATTCCAGAACGCCTCGGACTACGCCGCCGTCGTCGAAGGCATGCGCGCCGGCCAGATCGACGCCGCCTCCTTCGGCCCCTTCGCCTACGTCATCGCCAAGGACTCGGGCATCAACATCGAACCGGCCGCGGCACCGACGAACGACAAAGCCAAGGATCCCGCCTACACCTCGCTGGCTTATGTGAAGAAGGGCTCGGACGTCAAAGACCTGAAAGACCTCAAGGGAAAGAAGGTCTGCTTCGTCGATGCCGCCTCGACCTCCGGCTACCTCGTGCCGATGAAGGGCCTCCAAGACGAGGGCATCGACATGGACAAGGACCTCGAACAGGTGATGTCCGGTGGCCACGACGCCTCGCTGCTGTCGCTGAACTCCGGTGACTGCGACGTCGCCTTCGCCCACGACGCCATGCTCACCACTCTCGAGAAGTCCGGTCAGGTCAACAAGGGCAGCCTCGAACCCGTGTGGGAATCCGACCCGATCACCGAGGACCCGATCGCGGTGAACAACGACTCCCTCGACTCCGATACGGCCGCGAAGATCACCAACATCCTGCGTGAGAAGGCCAACGTCCCGGCCATGGTCGAAGCCGGGATCTGCGACTCCGAGGACGACTGCGTCCTGCCCGAAGAGATCACCTACGGCTACAAGGAAGTCTCCGACTCCGACTTCGATTCGATCCGCGACATCTGCGACGCCACCCAGGCCGACGCCTGCAAGAACATCGGCTGAGAAGGATGACCATGACACTCCCGCACCCCACCCGCAAACCGACCACGCCCGAACTCCAAAGGGAGATCGACTCCATCTACTCCGTCCAACTCGACCATGTGACGAAGGACTTCGGCGGCGGAGTCCTCGGTCTCGACGACGTCAATCTCGGGTTCCGCACCGGCGGGATCAGCGTCCTCCTCGGCCTCTCCGGCTCGGGGAAATCCACCCTCCTGCGCCACATCAACGGACTCCACACCCCCACCTCGGGGCGGGTGCGGGTCCTCGGTGAGGACATGGACCGGCTGCGCCGATCGGAGTTGAAGGCCGTGCGCCGCGACATCGGCGTCATCTTCCAGTCCTTCAACCTCGTCGGTCCGATGTCCGTGCTCGAGAACGTCTGCGCCGGGGCACTGGGATCGCTGCGCGGACCGCGCATCACGCTGATGATGTACCCGAAGGCTATCCGCAGCGAAGCCCTGAAGAAACTCGACCGGGTCGGTCTCGCCGACCGCGCCTACCAGCGCGCCGACACGCTCTCCGGCGGTCAGCAGCAGCGGGTTGCGATCGCCCGCGCACTCATGCAGCACCCGAAGGTGCTCCTCGCCGATGAGCCGGTCGCCTCCCTCGACCCGGTATCGGCCCGCGACGTCATCGACCTGCTGCGGCAGATCTCCGCCGAGGATGACCTCACCGTCATCGCCTCCCTGCACCAGGTGCAGCTGGCCATCGATTTCGCCGACCGGATCATCGGTCTGCGCACCGGCCAGGTCGTCCTCGACCGCACGACCGCCGGGCTCAGCGCCGAGGAGGCCTCCCAGATCTACTCGAGCGTGTCCGGAATGGACACCACCGCCGAGGCGAGCGAGCGCGAGACGAACACTGCCGGATCGCAGATGGCAAGGTCCGACACCGAGGCGGCCGCCCGGGTGGGAGCCACCCGATGAGTCTCGTGCTCGACCGAGAGGCTCCCGCCGTCGTCGAACCGCAGCGTCCCCGACCGTCGGGAAACTCCGCCGTGGCCGTCATCGTGCTCATCGGCCTCGCCGTCGCCGGCGCCTGGTCGGTGTGGTCACTCGGCATCGACATCGCCACGATCGCCTCGTCGTTCGACAATGCCGTGGGGTTCTTCTCCCGCATCGTCCCGCTCGACTTCCCGGCGTTCGGTGAGACGGTCTCGCTTGTCGTCGAGACCTTGGCCATCGTGTTCCTGGCGACTCTGCTCTCCGTCGTGCTCTCGATCCCCGTCGCCCTCTTCGCCGCTCGTCCCACCCGGATGGGTCGCGGTTCGCAGTGGACAGCGCGCACCCTCATCGTCCTCGCCAGGGCGATTCCCGACCTCGTGCTCGCCATCGTGTTCCTGCGGATGTTCGGCCTCGGCGCCACAGCCGGCATCATCGCCATGGGCATCCATTCGGTGGGGATGATCGGCAAGCTCTACGCCGATGCCATCGAAGAGCTCGACGACGGACCCCGAGAATCGATCGAAGCCCTCGGCGGCAGCCGCTCCCAGCAGATCCTCACCGCGATCCCGCAGACGCTCATGCCGCAGCTCATCGCCACGGCCCTGCACCGCTTCGACATCAACCTGCGCACCTCGGTGCTGCTCGGCTATGTCGGCGTCGGCGGAATCGGCCTGGCCATCGCGGACTCGCTGCGCACCTTGGACTACCAGCGCGGGATGGCGCTGGCGGTCATCGTGCTCGTCCTGTGCATCGTCATCGAACTCGTCTCCGGCTCCATCCGGGCAGCGCTCATGGCCTCGACGGGGGCGAAGATCACCGGCGGCACCTGGGTCGACCGGATCTTCAACCGGGGTCGGGCCACCGGGGTCGGCGATCTCAACCTCACCCCACCGTGGAGCGTGGCACGGTTCCGTCGTTTCGCCTCGGCGGCGGTGCTCATCGTCCTCACGATCGCCGCTCTGTGGCGGGTGGACGTGTCATGGTCGGCTCTGGCCGCGGGTTTGCTCGACCTGCCGCAGACCCTGGCGCTGTTCTTACCGCCCTCGACCGGCGGGACGCTTGCCAACCTCGTCGAGCAGCTGCTCGTCACCATCCAGATCTCACTGGCGGCGACGTTCATCGGGGCGATCCTCGCGCTGCCCATCGGCATCCTCGCCGCCCGCAATGTCGTGGCGAATCGGGCGGTGCACAAGACGTTCCGCGTCCTCATCGTCGTCGTCCGCGGCATCCCCGAACTCATCCTCGCGATCATCTTCGTCGTCATCTCCGGACTCGGCGAGGTGGCCGGAACACTGGCCCTGTCCATCGGCGCAATCGGCCTGCTCTCGAAGCTCATCGCCGACTCGATCGAGGAGACGGACCTCCAGGTCCAGGAGGCGGTGCGGGCCACCGGAGCCGGTGAGGCGCAGGTGTTCTTCTCGGCCACCCTGCGGCAGGCGGCACCGGCGTTCGTCGCCCACATCATGTACCTTCTCGACACGAACATCCGCTCGGCCACGCTGCTCGGCGTCGTCGGCGCCGGCGGGATCGGATTCCTGCTGCTCAACGCCTCGCGGGTCAACCAGTTCGATGTCGTGACGATGGTGCTCATCCTCATGGTCGCCGTCGTCCTTGCAGTCGAGGCCCTGTCCATGTGGCTGCGCCGAGCCGTGCGCTGAGGCTGCGCAATCAAGTCCACCTGCCCACCGAAATTTCCGTCCGCCGATCAAGCGGGCGAAGCAGAGCCCACGAACTCGCGTGGGCGACACCGTCAAGAGAAAGAGAATCGACATGACTGAACTTGCCGTCTTCGACATGGCCGGAACCACCATCGACGAACGCGACGAGGTCTACCGCGTGCTGCGCGAGGCCACCGAGCGGGAGGGCGCAGACTACTCCGAAGAGGTCTTCCAGAAGTGGATGGGCACGGAGAAGCACTGGGCGATCGAAAATCTGCTCCGCCTCGGCGGAATCGAGGTCACCGAGGAGGTCCACGAGCGGGCCTGGCAGTGGTTCCGTGGCGAACTGCGCGAGACCTACACCAAGAATCCTCCGCGTCCGCTGCCCGGGATCGAGGAAGCCCTGTCGACTCTGCGGGAACGCGGGATCAAGGTGGGACTGACCACCGGGTTCTCCCGCGAGATCGCCGACCTCATCTTCTCCACCATGGGCTGGGCGCCGGGAGAGACCTTCGACGTCGCGGTCACCGGGGACGAAGTGCCCGCCGGACGTCCGGCGCCGGACCTGATCAACAAGGTCATGGACACGGTCGGAGTCACCGACCGCGCGGCCGTCGTCAGCGTCGGAGACACCTCGGCGGATGTCGAATCGGCGCTCAACGCCGAGGTCACAGCCGTGGGCGTGCTCACCGGGCACCTGAGCCGGGAAGACTTCGCAGCCGCGGGGGCGCACCTCGTCCTCGACTCCGTGGCAGATCTGCCTGCGGTCCTCGCCGAGCAGGAAACAGCGGTGTTCGCGAAGTGACGGTTCAGGTTCATTCGACAGCGACCGCAGCCGATTCGACGATGACCGGCACCGAGGCGGCCGATCGTGTCCGCGCGAGCGCTCAGCCGTTTGCCCAGGTGTGGACCGGAGGATCGGAATTCGAGCTCCGCACGTTCGACCGGCCACGGCTGGCACCGGGCGAGAGCCTCATCCGGCTGACTGCGGCGACGGTGTGCGGGTCCGATCGGCACACCATCAGCGGACGTCGTCCGGGGGCGTGCCCCTCGGTGCTCGGCCACGAGGGTGTCGGCATCGTCGAGGAGACGCGTGGGGATGTGCCCGTCGGCACGCGCGTGGTCTTCTCGGTCACCTCGGTGTGCGGTCAGTGCCGGAACTGTCGACGCGGGCTGAGCGCGAAATGCACCTCGGTGCGCAAGGTCGGCCACGAATCGGCCGAGTCGGATTGGGCACTGTCGGGCACCTACGCCAGCCATATCCACCTGCCGGCCGGGGTGGCCGTGGTCCCGGTGCCGGATTCGCTGCCCGATGGGGTGGCGGCGACTGCGGGATGCGCCGTAGCCACGGTGATGGCGATGTGTGAAGCCGCCGGTGACCTGCGGGGACGCCGGGTGTTCGTCAATGGAATCGGGATGCTCGGGTTGACCGCTGTCGGGGCAGCTCTGGCCCGCGGTGCTGCCGAGGTCATCGCCGCCGATCCGCACCCGGACCGCCGCGGTCTGGCCGACCGAGCGGGGGCTGCTCGGTCCGGGGAGCCAGGTGTGGCGATCGCCGATGTCGACGTCGCGCTCGAGCTCTCGGGCGCCGAGGCGGGGGTGCGCTCCTGCATTTCGTCGTTGGGCGTCGGGGGCGTTGTGGTCCTCGCCGGCAGCGTGACGCCGGGGCCGCAGGTGTCGATCGATCCCGAGCAGATGGTGCGCGGATGGCGCACGATCACCGGAGTCCACAATTTCGAACCCCACCACTTGGCCGAGGCCGTGGACTTCTTGGCAGCCGACGGCGTGACATTGCCGTGGGAGGACATCCTAGGCGGCCCGATCCCCTTGAGGGACCTGCCGCAGGAGTTCGCGTCCCCGACCAAATCCCTCCGCACAATAGTCTCCCTCTAATTGCTACCTGACGGCGGCCCAGCAACCTCGCGCGAGG
>NZ_JBNFOL010000061.1:0-7588 GCF_057364765.1 Brevibacterium sp. LAARM3_SD1
ACGAGGACATCGTTCGAGTCAGTAGTTCTGAGGGTCATGATGATCAATGGGACGGTCAGTTCCTACTCTGCCAGCCAGTCCCAGACCAGCCACCATCAATACTCACAGTAGTTCTGGGGCGTCGGGACGGCACCCGACTTGGTGCCTCATGCCACAGTCACCTATATTCGAAGAGTCAGGCTGAGCCGTCCTCAACAACGCCGGGAATCGGCGAACGGGGCGAGCGCACATCAGCCGGTGTCCGAAAAAGGGGCACGAAGCCGCCGGGCCGGCGCTCGACTGAGACGCAGCGCCCGAACTCGCCACAGAGGCCGAGTCAGCGTGTGAGACATATATGGATCGAACTTCCATATCTCATTCGCGAAAGGCCAGCCATGGCTCATACCTCCGCGCACGTCGCGCACACCCTTGCCGCCCACATCGACGAGGTCTTCGGCCTCATGGGCAACGGCAACGCCTACTTCCTCGACGCCCTGCTGCGTGACACCTCGGCGACGTACACCGCCGTCCGCCACGAAGCCGGTGCCGTCGTCGCCGCCGATGCCCATTTCCGCACCTCCGGGCGGATCGCCGCAGCCACCACGACCTATGGTGCCGGGTTCACGAATACACTCACCGCCCTCGCCGAGGCGGCCCAAGCCAGAGTGCCCCTCGTCCTCGTCGTCGGGGATGAGCCCACATCCGGTCCCCGTCCGTGGGACGTCGACCAGATCGCCATGGCCTCTGCCGTCGGTGTGCGCACCTACACCGTCGGCCGGGTCGACGCAGCAGCGGCAACCGTGACCGCTATCGAGCATGCCCTCACCTACCGAGTGCCCGTCGTGCTCGCCATCCCCTACGACGTCGCAACGCTCGAGATCGGTGAGATTCCGAACGTCCCCGGTCCCAGCCGTCCCTCGCCTCTGGCTCCGACCGGAGAGTTCGCTCATGCTGCCCTTGATCGCCTCGCGGCCGATCTCGCCGGTGCAGAACGTCCGCTGCTGCTCGCCGGCCGCGGAGCCTGGTTGGCCGGTGCCGAGTCCGAGCTCGGGGAACTCGTCGACCTCACGGGTGCGCTGACCGTGACGACCGCGCTGGGTCGCAATATCTTCCCGGCCACCGAATACGACCTGGGCGTCGCCGGCGGCTTCGGCGCTCCGGCGGCGATGGAACGCGTCCGCGAAGCCGATGTGGCCGTGGTCTTCGGTGCCTCACTCAACCAGTTCACCATGCGTTTCGGGGAGCTCTTCGCCCCCTCGACGACGGTGTGGCAGATCGACACCGACGAACGCGCTACGAATGCTCGAGTCGGCGGTTTCGTCCGAGCAGACGCGAGACTTGCCGCGGCTGAGCTTGTGGAGCGGCTGAAGGCGGGCAGCGTTGACAGTACTGGGAGTTCGGATAGCGCCACCCCGCGCTGGCACGATTCCGTCGACACCACTGCCGACCGTACCTACGTTGTCGGGTCGGAGCTCGCCGAGGATGGTCGGCTCGATCCGCGTGCGGCGGCGAACCGCCTCGGCGAGGTTCTGCCCGAGGATCGGGTCGTCGTCTCCGACGGCGGACATTTCATCGCCTGGGCGAACATGTTCTGGGAGCCCAGCGCACCCGACCGATTCGCGATGGTCGGCACCGCCTTCCAATCGATCGGGCTCGGCTGGCACAGCGTCGCGGGAGCCGCCCGTGCGAACCCGGACTCGACGATCGTGCTGACCAGCGGCGATGGCGGCGGAGCAATGGCTCTGTCCGACCTCGATACCGCGATCCGGGTGGCCGCAGGTCGCGGGATGGCTGTGATCTTCAACGATGCGGCCTACGGTGCCGAGGTCAACCTATACGGGCTCAAAGGACTGGAGAAGTCGCCCATGCTCATCGACGAGATCGATTTCGCGGCCCTGGCGACGGCCGCCGGCGGACACGGAGTCGCTGTGCGGTCCCTGAACGATCTCGCCGTCGTCGAGGAGTGGAAGACTCGTCCGGTTGACGAACGGCCGTTCCTGCTCCTCGATCTGCGGATCTCCGGCGAGGTCATCGCGCCGTACCAAGAAGAGGTCATTCGCGTGAACTCGTGAGCGCACTCGGCTGCTCGCGGCGCTGGTTTCGGTGCATCGCCGAAAGTTTCGCCCGACCCCAGGTGACGAGTCGCCACAGTTTCTCCAGCGGTCCCTGTCCGAAGCGGCGCAGCCACAGTGTTGAGACGATGATCTGAACGATGATGATCGCAACGCAGATGACGAGGCCGGCGACGTATCCGCCGTGGTCGTCGAACCGGGCGAGGTCGGGCATTGCCATCCACACGGCCACGAGGATGAGGGTCGCACCGATATAGTTGCTCAGCGCCATCCGCCCCAGTGGTGCGAACACGGATCGGAGGACCGCCTCGGCGGGGGTGCGCAGGAGCAGCAGGACGACGACGATATAGGTCAGCGCCATGGTCAGGCCCAGTCCGGCGTTGATCCATCCGTTGATCTGGCGGGTGAGGTAGTCCGTGCAGGCGAAACCGACGATGGTGATCGCCAAGGTAAACGCCCCGACGATCGCCACGCGACCCGGATGTCTGAGCACCGTGCGGAGGAATCCGCTGCCGCCGATAGCGAAGCCGAGCAGGAACAATCCGGGGATGACTGCCATTCCGCCACCGGTGACCACTCCGGCGATGAGCAGGATGACGCCGAGGACGGAGACGGTGACGGTCCGCCACCGGTCGGTGATCCACGTGGCCGGCAGCAGGAACACGATTCCTGCGAGTGCATACGGCAGCAGGGCTTCACCCGGTTGGAGGAGCTGGTGCAGACCGCCGAGGATGCCGAGGAAAGCGAACCTGCGCAGCAGGGCCAGGCGCGGCCGGGGGCTGCGATCGCGGGCGGTCAGCCACATGAGTCCGAACCCGATTCCGAAGAGGAACGAGAAGATCGGGAAGAACCGGTTCTGCACGAAGTCTTGGTAGAAGCGATAGAAGCCGAGGGCCCCGCCGTCGACGCTGAGTCCGAACATCGGCGGCAGGTTGACCAGCAGAATCCCGCACAGGGCGAAACCGCGAACGATGTCGAGTTCGGCGATGCGGGTCCGGGCGCTGGGAGGCGATGAGGGGTGAGTTTGAGCCTGTATCTCTGTCATGACGTCCATCCTTCCCGGATCAGACACCTGACACATCGGCCGTGCAGTCGAGAATCGGCGGACGGGGTCGGCCATTCGGCTGATCCTGGACGGTCGCGCGACTCAGCCGTTGGAGTTCATGACGCCCGATTCCCACATGCGGGCGGCGATCTCGACGCGGTTGCGGGCGTCGAGTCGCGTCTGGATGCTGCCCAAATGGGTCTTCACTGTGCCGAGTGAGATGAACAGTTCGGCGCAGATCTCCTGGTTCGTCCGCCCCACGGCCACGAGCTTCGCGATCTCGGTCTCCCGGTCGCTGAGGCGGTCGACGCGCGCGTCTCAGTCTGAGGTGCGGCGGTGCGCCGTTTGAGCAGGTCGAGGGTGAGCGAAGGCGAGATGAGCGCATCGCCGTTCGCGGCCGCCCTCACACCGGCGATCAGGAGGTCGGCGCCTGCGTCCTTGAGCAGGAACCCACTGGCTCCCCCGGCGAGAGCGGCATCGACGTAATCGTCATCGTCGAAGGTCGTGACCATGATGACCTGCGAGTACGGAGTCAGCCGCGGAAGCGCAGCCAAACCGTCGAGGCGCGGCATGCGGATATCGAGAAGGACGACATCGGGCTGTTCGCGTTTGACCAGATCGATCGCCTCGACCCCGTCGGCGGCTTGTCCGATGACGCGGATATCGGCTTCGGCGTCGAGGATGAGTGAGAATCCCATCCGCACCATCTCCTGGTCGTCGACGACGGCGACGCTGATCATCGGTTCTCCCCTGTTCGATCGTTGTCCTGCGGGTTGAGCGGCAGTCGCGTGGTCACGCTCCACCCTCCCCTGGGCTCGGGTCTCGCCTCGATCCTTCCGCCGAGGTGGCCCACCCTCACCCGCAGACTGCTCAGTCCTGTACCGCTTCCGGCGCCGATCCCGCCGGTGCCAGGGCCGTTGGTCACGGTCATGAGCAGTGCGCCTGAGTCGGTCGTGACGGTGACCGTCACCGGGGCATCTGCACCGGCGTGACGGCGCACGTTCGTCAGGGATTCGACGAGCACACGGTCGAGGACGGGCCAGACCGGGGCGGCCACCTCGGTGGGGGTGTCGATCGTGATCGTTGCAGTACAACCAAATGTCGCGACCCGGTCGCGCAGGGCCTGCGGACCGGCAGCGACCGGGGTGCGGGACGCAGACCCCAGGCCAGGATCGGACGCCGCCTCTGCAGTGGTAGCCGACGAGGCAACGGTGCGGGTGTCGCCGCGGGCATCGGAGACGAGGCGACGGATCTCCTCGAGCGCGCGGGTCCCCGATTGTTCGATCTTGGTCAGGGCCGTCGTCCTCAGATCCGGGTTGTCACTGCGGACGGCAGCCTGGGCGAGGACGACGATTCCGGTCACCTCGTGGGCGATGAGGTCGTGGAGTTCGGTGGCGATGCGACGTCGTTCCGCCTCGGTGGCGGTGGCCTGCCGTTCGATGAGGGTGCGGTCGTTCGACCGCATCATCATACCGATCGCGATCGCGGCGATGACCAGGCCGAACACCATGACAGCAAAGATCAAACCGTCGGCCATGGCCAGGGGGCAGACGATGTTCGCGACTGCGAGGACGATGATGGACGCGATGCTCAGTCGGCCCGAGGATGCGCGCGTGAGCATCGCCAGCGCCACCAGGCTCAGCCATAGGGTCGTCAGACTCAACGTGGCGGCGGCGACAGCCAGGGCAAGACCGACGAGGAGGCCGAGGACCGCCCATTCCAGTCGTGCGGACCGGCCCGGGCGCAGCTGGGACCGGATGAGGATGGGCAGGCCGACCGCGACGGCGATGATGTTGCCGAGGACCAGTGACCACCCGCTGCCGATGAGCAGTTCGAGGGCGAAGGTCAGCGGAACGGGGACCAGCCACAGCCAGGTGAGGAGTCGTCTCATTTGCTCACAGTCTAGTCAGCCCGGGTGCGGATCAGCCGCAGTTCGCATCCGCGTATTCGATCTCGACGATGACTCCGTCGTCGCCGGCGCTGACGGCCCGAACCTCGGCGGTCCGGGGCAGAGTCATGCTGCTGTGCTGCTGTCCGTTCGCGAGCACGTCGAGGCGGGTGCCGTCGTCGCCGTTGTCGGTGCGGGCGGAAAAGGTCACCTTGTTACCGTCGATGGTGGCCGCCTCGGTGTAGGAGTCATCCGGATTCTTCACCGGGCTGACCTGGCCGGATGGGTAATCGACGGTGATGAAGCGGGTGAGCCGGTCGGCGTGGCCGTCGACGAGGTGGTGGACGAGGACCTGGTCCTTGTTCGTCCCCTTCGCGGGTGCGAGGTCGACGTAGCTGAGGTCGGCGGTGTGCTGTGCTGCATAGAGCAGGTAGGGACGGCCATGGACGTCGATCGTGTCGGGGGTGATCGCGCAGCCGTCCAGGTAGTCGGCGACGTCTGCTTCGAGCACGACTTTTGCACGCTGTTCGGCGATGATGAGTCCGCCGATGAGTGCGATGAGGATGATGGCGATGGTGCCGAGCGCGATGAGTGCCTTCTTCATGGGTGATGGGTGTCCTTGTCGGATCGAGGTGCGCAGTCACCGTACTGGGCCGCGGTTTCGTGGCCGGCAGGTGACTGCTGTCTGACTCCCTCGATCCTTCCGGTTTCGGGCAGGCGGAACCTCGGCCGAATGGCTGATCGTGCTCGGCCGAGTGGCCGGAAAAGTGTCTGTCTGGTGGGCGGGTCGCGGGCGGACGTGTCGTCGCCGGACTGCGGACTGTCGGTCAGTCGGCTGCGGGCCGCACCGCGCGGTTGGCAGTCATCCAGACTCGGATGAAGAGGCCGAGGATGAGCAGCCACCCCGAGACCGCGAGAACATCTCCGACTGCTTTCGGCCAGGCAAAGGATTCAACACCCAAGAGCGCAAGTGCGAACCCGATCGCGATGATGCTGATTGTGCTGAGCATGGGGATAGCCGCACGGTGGCCCGACCGCCACGCAGCATCGGACCTCATCGTCTGTGCCGACCGGATTCCGATCGCACGATTACGGGGCAGGCGATCGCTGCGGATGACCTGCACGAGGACGACGCAGACAACGGCGAATACGAGGTAGCCGATCAACGGCGGATAGAACATCGGTGCCGGTCTCCTCTCGGAACTCGGATCCACCGTATCGCACTGGTAGTTGAACTCAACGGAGGACGAAGGGACAGGTGGGAGGGGAACTGTTTGGCCGCCTCGGCGAGGGTGTCCTTTCGACGGGGCGACGTTGCTTGTCCGGGGGCTTTCGGACAGCGAAAAGCCCCGGATCCTTGCGGAATCCGGGGCTGTGACACGTGGAGATGGCGGGAATCGAACCCGCGTCCGTCGGCAGATTGTCAGGACTTCTCCGGGCGCAGTTCGTGAAGTAGTGTCTTAGGTTCTGGCTATCGCACGAACACGTAAGCCAACGAACGGAGTTGAGTGAAAGTCCCTCAGGCACCCCCAACATGTGCCTGAAGCAGTGGCCTCTTAAACGACGCCAGGATCTAGAGCAGAGGCAACTCTAGGCTGACGGATTCGCAGCTCGCGCTCTATCAGGCAGCGAGGGCGAAATCGGTGCGGTTGTTAGACTTAGCACCTATTGTTTTGCAGAGGACATTAACGAGATGACTCTGCATTCTCGGCCCGCTTCTCCCGACGCAGTGTCCAACGTCGAAACCGATCATCCCCATATTCTGTTACCAAACTTGATCAGCGATTTCATCCGCCGAGGCGGCTGCTGGCGCTGATCAGATACTCCAGCATACTCGTAGAACACACACCGAGCCAATTGCATTCCCTGAGCTCCGCAACCGTTCAACCGCACATGTTCGGATGCGCTCCGGCCGCCTCGGCGAGGGAGGCGAGAGACGGTGGAGATGGCGGGAATCGACCCCGCGCACCGGCCGACCCTTACAGGTACTGCTTGGACTTCATCGCGCGTTCGGCTTCGCGCTTGTCCTGCGCCTCGCGCAGAGCCTGACGCTTATCCCATTCGCGCTTGCCCTTGGCCAGGGCGATCTCGACCTTGACGCGTGAACCGTCGAAGTAGAGCTCGAGCGGGACCAGGGTCCGGCCGGATTCCTTGACCTTCTGCGAGATCCTCAGGATCTCCTCGCGGTGGAGCAGCAGCTTGCGGCGGCGCCTGGCCGAATGGTTCGTCCACGTCCCCTGGAGGTATTCGGGAATATAGACGTTCTCCAGCCAGGCCTCATTCTGGAAGATGAGGGCGAAGCCGTCGGTGAGCGAGGCGCGGCCTTCGCGCAGCGATTTCACCTCGGTGCCGGTGAGTACGAGTCCGGCTTCCCACGTGTCTTCGATGTGATAGTCGTGGCGTGCCTTGCGATTCCTCGCAATGACTTTCTTGCCTGTGTCCTTCGGCATGACCGGCCTCCTCTCTGCTTCCGATCACCTGTGCACGCGTTTGCGGGCACAGCCATCAATTCTATCCCATCGGCCGCCTTCCGCACGCCCGTCCCCTCCCAGAACTACCCGACGGCGGCCCAGCAACCTGGCGCGAGGTTGCTGGGCCGCCGTC
>NZ_JBNFOL010000062.1:0-6334 GCF_057364765.1 Brevibacterium sp. LAARM3_SD1
CCAGCAACCTCGCGCCAGGTTGCTGGGCCCCCGTCAGGTAGTTCTGGGAGGTTGTTGGTGGGTCAGTCCTCTGCGAGCTTGAGCTCGAAGAAGACGCGAGGATTGCCCGCACCGGCGTAGTCCTCGATGAGCTCGCCGCTGAAGCCCATGGAGGAGTGGAAGGAGATCGCACCCGACGACTCCGGCATCGTCGTCGCCTGCACCGAGGCGACTCCGAGCTGACGGGACCGGTCGATGAAGTGCTGGTAGAGGTGACGGCCGATGCCCTGGTGACGGAAATCCGAGCGTGCTGCGACCAGGTGGATGTACGCGGGTCCTTCGTGCGGAATGACACCGAGCAGGTAGCCGACGATCTCCGAGCGGTAGCGGGCAACGAGTCCCGAGGTGTCGAACTGACGGAACCAGTAGGCGTCGTGGTCACCGCTGAGATCGCGGTCTCCCCAGAATTTCGCCTGGGCGTCGAGCAGGAATTCGCGCATCTCGCGGGCGTCGACCTCATCGAGCGGACTGATGCTCAGCTGCTCGGTATCAATAGTTTCGTCAACGGCCATTGCGCCTCCTGATGTGTTCGTTCTTACCCTCACTCTATAACGCCCTGTCCCGGAAGAATAGTGCGCTCCATGTCATCATAGATCACATGATTCGGATTGCTTCAGTCAACGTCAACGGAGTCCGCGCAGCATGGCGAAAGGGGATGCCCACCTGGGTCGATGCCGCGAAACCGGACTTCATCACTCTCCAGGAGGTGCGCGCCGCCAACGATATCGCGCACGGTGTCCTTGCCGACACGGGCTACACCACGATCAGCCACGACGCGGAGGCCAAGGGCCGCGCCGGCGTCGCCGTGATGGCCCGCACCGAACCCGAGGCGGTGCGTGAGGGACTCGGCGACGACGGCTACTTCGACCGGGCCGGACGGTGGGTGGAGACGGACTTCCGCCTCGGCGACGGATCGCTGCTGACCCTCGTGTCCGCCTACGTCCATTCCGGCGAGGCCGACACTCCCAAGCAGGATGACAAGTACCGGTTCCTCGACCGCATGATCGAACGGATGCCGCAGCTGGCGCAGACCGCCGACCACGTTCTCATCACCGGCGACCTCAACGTCTGCCACACCGAGCGTGACCTGAAGAACTGGAAGGCCAACCGGAAGAAGTCGGGATTCCTGCCGGAGGAGCGCGCCTATTTCGATAGGTTCTTCGGTGAGATCGGGTATGTCGACGTCCACCGCCGGATCAGCGGCGACGTCGACGGCCCCTACACCTGGTGGTCGATGCGCGGACAGGCCTTCGACAATGACACGGGATGGCGCATCGACTACCAGATGGCCACCCCGGCCCTGGCCGAGGCCGCGGTCAAGGCCACCGTGGACAAGGCGGACAGCTGGGCCGAACGCTGGTCGGACCACGCTCCGCTGGTCATCGACTACGACCTCCCCTCCGTCCAGTCCTGACCGCAGTTCGAACGACAGGCGAAGAGCCCGGGGACTCAGGACGAGATGTCCTGAGTCCCCGGGCTCTTCGCTGTCTTCTCAGCATACCGAGACGCAGGCAGCTTCAGAATCTCAGCAGCAACGCGCCTTGGGATTGCGGTCCTGCTCATCGGTGAGATCACGCCAGAACGCCTTCTCCTCCATCGCACCCTCACGAGTGCCGTGGCGGCGCTCGTAGGATTCGAGGTAGTGGATATAGGCGTTCTCGCCCATGATCTCCTTGAGGTACCAGTGCAGCCAGGCGACACCTCGTCGCAGAGATCCCCACGGAGCATTGGCGATGCGGCTGAGCAGATGTGCAGTGCTCATTCCTTCTGCCTTCCTGCCTCGTGGTCGTCCCACTGTGCCTGCAGCTCGCGCTCGGGCTTGCGCGCGATGAGACCGGCCGGAGCGAACATCTTCGTCTCGACGAAAGGTTCCTCCGTCGTCGGCAGGGACCCCTTCTTAATGGCCTCGATGGACTTCCAGACTGCCATGACGACGACCATCGCGACAAGGAGTGCGAAGACGATCGACAGGGTGCCCTGGACGAAGGTGTTGCGAACGACGGCGCTCATCGCCGCAACTCCTTCGGTGTCGCCCATCGAGGTCTCTCCGGCGGCCAGCGCGTCCTTGTAGGCGAAGTGCTGTGCCCAGTACCCGAGCTTCGGGTCGGAGGAGAAGATCTTCTGCCACGAGGCGACCATCGTGACCAGCAGATCCCAGATGAGGGGAATGCCCGGGATTCACGCCCACTTGGCCAGGCCCATCTTGCACACGATGGCGAAGATGACGGCCAGTGCGATCGCGGCCAACAGCTGGTTCGAGATGCCGAAGAGCGGGAACAGCGTATTGATGCCGCCGAGGGGGTCGGTGACTCCCATGAGCAGGATCGATCCCCAGGCGGCGACCATGATCGCCGTCGTCAGCCACGCACCCGGAGTCCACGAGGGGTCCCGGAACTTCTTCGAGAAGTTGCCGAGTGCATCCGAGAGCATGAAACGGGCCACGCGGGTGCCAGCATCGATCGTGGTGAGGATGAACAGGGCCTCGAACATCACGGCGAAGTGGTACCAGAACGACATCCAGGCCGGTCCGCCGAAGACATTGTGGAGGATGTGGGCCATTCCCATCGCCAGCGTCGGGGCTCCGCCGGTGCGAGAGACGATGCTCTCCTCGCCGACGTCCTTGGCCGCTTGATCGAGGATCTCCGGACTCGTCTCCACTCCGGACATGCCCAAGGAGTTGTTGATGAAGTCCGATGCGCCCTGCACCGTTCCGCCGGTGAGCGGTTCGGCGGCATTCATCGCGAAGTAGAGGCCCTTGTCGAGGCAGATCGCGGCGACCAGCGCCATGATCGCGACGAAGGACTCCATGAGCATTCCGCCGTAGCCGATGAGGCGAGCCTGCGTCTCCTTCTCGATGAGCTTCGGGGTCGTTCCCGAGGAGATGAGAGCGTGGAAGCCCGACAACGCTCCGCAGGCGATGGTGATGAACAGGAATGGGAACAGGGCTCCTGCGAATGCCGGACCTGCCGTGTTGAATGCGAACTCGGTCAGTGCAGGCATCTGCACGGTCGGGTTGACGATGAGGATGCCTACGGCCAGCAGCACGATGGTGCCGATCTTCATGAACGTCGACAGATAGTCGCGCGGGGCCAGCAGCACCCACAACGGCAGCACGGCGGCGAGGAAGCCGTAGATCATCAGGCACCAGGCCAGAGTCACCTTGTCGAGGTGGAAGACCTCGGACCAGAACGGCGAGTTGTGGACCCAGCCGCCGGCGACGATCGCGATGACGAGCAGCACGATGCCGATGACCGAGGTCTCGACGACCTTGCCGGGACGCAGGTAGCGCATATAGATGCCCATGAACACGGCGATCGGAATGGTCATCGCGATGGAGAAGACGCCCCAGGGGCTTTCGGCCAGTGCGTTGATGATGACGACGCCGAGGACCGCGATGAGGATGACCATGATGAGGATGATGCCGATGGAGGCGATGATTCCGCCCGTGCGGCCGAGCTCATCGCGGGTCATCTGTCCCAGCGAGCGGCCGTTGCGGCGCATGGAGAAGAACAGGACCATATAGTCCTGGACACCGCCGGCGAGGATGACGCCGAAGACGATCCACAGGGTTCCGGGCAGTTAGCCCATCTGGGCGGCGAGGATCGGTCCAACGAGAGGGCCGGCGCCGGAGATCGCAGCGAAGTGGTGGCCGAATAGGACTCGGCGATCGGTCGGCGCGAAGCCGCGGCCGTTGTCGTTGAGCTCGGCTGGGGTGGCGCGCTTCGGATTCGGGCGGCAGATCTTCCACTCGATGAGCTTCGCGTAGAAGCGGAAGCCGATGAGGTAGCTGCCGACGGCTGCGGCGACGAACCAACTGGCGGACAGCTCTTCACCTCGCACGAACGCGATCATCGACCAGCCCGCGCCGGCGATGACCACCCACAGCACGATCTTCGCCGGTGTCCAGCGTGGCTTCTCGACCACGGCGACCGGCGGAAGGTCGTCCTCGGTCTTGATGTATTCGACCGACATAGTCCTCCTCCTTGAGAGATGACGCATCAGGATTGTTGAGTTCACAGCATGATCGGACCGTCGCTGGCCACTGCTCGACAGATGTTCGAGAACTGGGAGACACCTTGGTGAATCATGTGATCGGATACGAACTACACCGCTCGTGCGCGGTCGGGCGTGATCCCCGACACCAGACCGGACGCCTGATCAGACCCCGGCAGGGTAGATGGCATCATAGGATTATGACGAACTCTTCACAGCCGCGCACTGTCTCAGGTATCCAAGCCACCTCCGATTCCCTTCATCTGGGCAACTACATCGGAGCCCTGCAGCAGTTCGTGACTCACCAAGAGTCGCACGATGCCTTCTATTTCATCGCGAACATGCACGCGATCACCGTCGAGCAGGACCCGGCTGAACTGCGGGAACGCACCCTGCGCACGGCCGCGCAGTTCATCGCCGCCGGTCTCGATCCGGAGAAGTCGACGATCTTCGTCCAGTCACAGGTGCCCGCCCATCCGCAGCTGTCCTGGGTCCTCGAATGCACCACCTCGATGGGTGAGGCGAGTCGGATGACTCAGTTCAAGGACAAATCCGCGAAGCAGGAGCATGTGTCCTTGGGACTGCTCACCTACCCGGCGCTGATGGCCGCGGACATCCTCCTGTACAACCCGCAGCTCGTTCCCGTCGGTGAGGACCAGCGCCAGCACCTCGAGCTGACCCGCAACCTCGCCGAACGTTTCAACTATCGTTTCGGCAAGACCTTCACCGTGCCCGAGGCGCAGATCCTCAAGGCGACCGCGAAGATCTACGACCTGCAGAATCCGGGGGCGAAGATGTCGAAGTCTCAGCCCAGCCCGCAGGGCCGCATCGACATCCTCGACGATGCGAAGACCCTGACGAAGAAGATCAAGTCCGCGGTGACCGACGACGGAACCGAGATCGCCTTCGACCCGGAGAACAAGCCGGGAGTCTCGAACCTGCTGACGATCTATTCCTCCCTGACCTCGCGCTCGGTCGACGATATCGTCGCCGAGTACGAAGGGAAGATGTACGGTCACCTCAAGGTCGACCTCGCCGAGGTGGCCGTGGAGACACTGACACCCGTGCGGGAGCGCACGGTGGAACTCCTCGAGGACCGGGCTCAGCTGCAGACGATCCTCGACCGCGGGGCGGAGAAGGCCAGCACCATCGCCGAGGCGACCCTGCGCGAGGTCTATGACAAGATCGGCTTCATCTGATCGTGGGGAAGAAGAAACCCGACGCGGGACCGCTCAACCTCACACCGGATATGCTCCACACCGCTGCGCGGGTGGAGGACCGGTTCAACGGCTGGATCCAGAATCGGGCCACCGACCACGCCTACCAGCGCACCGTCATCGCCTATGACACCTATGGCGGAACCGGCTGGGTGCGGGTGCTCGGGCGACTGGTGCTCACCCCGAACGGTCAGCCGGCCGCCGATGTCCACGCGAGCATCCGCGGGTGGAAGTCCTTCGTCAGCGTGCCTCTGCCCAATGACACGGCGTGGGTGCGGGTCAACGACGAAGAGCATATGGTCACTGCCGACCGCGGCGGCATCATCGACACCGTGATCCCCGGAGACTTCGAACCGGGGGAGACGGAGATCGAACTGTGGACCGACGGTTCGCTCGTCGACTCGGCTGCCGTGCGCATCATCGGTGAGGATTCGACCTTCGGCATCATTTCCGATATCGACGATACGGTCATGGTCACCTCGCTGCCGCGGCCCTTCCTCGCTGCGTGGAACACGTTCGTCCTCAGCGAGCACGCACGGTCCCCGGTGGCGGGAATGGCCGTGCTCTATGACCGCATCACATTCATGCGCCCGGACACTCCGATGGTCTACCTGTCGACGGGAGCGTGGAACTCGGCGCTGACGCTCAAGCGCTTCCTCTCCCGCAATCTCTATCCGATGGGTCCGCTGCTTCTCACCGACTGGGGGCCGACGACGACCCGGGTATTCCGGTCGGGCAAGGAGCACAAGCGCAATTCGCTGGAACGTCTGGCCAGGGAATTCCCGTGGATGAAGTGGCTGCTCATCGGCGACGACGGACAGAACGACGAGGAGATCTACGGGGAGTTCGTTGAGAACCACCCGAAGAACGTCGCCGCCGTCGCGATCCGACAGCTCACCGTCGGTGAGGCCGTGTGGGCCGGTGGACGGTCGAAGCGTCACGGTCGCGGCCAAGGCGTGCCGTGGATCTATGCCCCCGACGGGGCCGGCCTGGCCTCCCGCCTGACCGAACGGGGAATCATCTCGACCGTCTGAACAGAACCTCACTACTACCTGACGGCGGCCCAGCAACCTCGCGCGAGGTTG
>NZ_JBNFOL010000063.1:0-6109 GCF_057364765.1 Brevibacterium sp. LAARM3_SD1
AATGTTCTGGCATCACAACTTGTTCAAACAAACACGCTATTGGATTCTCAAACCACAAACACACACCCATCACCACCACCCGAAAAAACGAGCGTGTTCACTGGGGGTATCAGTTCCTATTGTCTGCACTTTTCATCTTGCGACTCGCTGTGCCAGCGGATGTCTACTCTACATGGTTGTTCTGATCCGTGCAACTCGAAGTTCATCTTCAATTTGCCCGCATCGTTCCCGATCAGAGCGACTGTTGCCGTTCCTTGCGGCCTGGCAACCTGGATAACAATACACACATCTGCCCCCGGCTGCAAAATCGCTCCGACTGCACCCTCTCCCCCGGCCGTCAGAACCCGAGATCTCGGGCGAGAGCCTCATTAGAACGGCTTCGAGATCAGACCGCTCCGCTCCTTCCGGGGCAGCCCTGAGCCTCGTAGAAGTAGATTTCTCAGCGCAACGATCCGAGCCGAGCCGCGTAATCGCTCCCGTCAAACACAGAGAGATCTACGCCACGGGTTCGGCGAGCTCAGGAGAATCGTTGCGGACATTGCCCACCGCTTTGCCGACCCTGTGTCGCGTAACGCTCGCGGGGTCGACTTGGTCGAGAGTCGCTGCCAGCAGATCCGGCACATCGTTCGTCAGCACTCCCGGATCGATCCAGTCACTGATCTGGTCGCGGCCGAGGAACACGGGCATCCGGTGGTGGACATCGCTGAGGTGTCCCGCCGATTCCATGGTCAGTATCGTCGTGGAGACCAGCCAGGTCTCGTCAGGCTGCTTCCAGAATTCGAAGAGACCGGCCATGAAGAGCGGGTCCTCGCCGGCAGCGGTCATCATCCACGGCTGCTTGCCGTCCTCTGTGTTCTCCCACTCGTAGTAGCCCGGGATCGGCAGGGCACAGCGACGACGCTTGATGGCCTGCCGGAACATCGGCTTCTCGAGCACGGTCTCCGAACGTGCATTGAATGCTTTGAACCCGATCTTCGGATCTTTCGCCCAGGCCGGAACCAATCCCCAGGAGGCGGTTTCGAGACGGCGATGCAGCTGGCCATCCTCGTCGAGGCGCTCGACGACGATCGGCACGAACGATCCCGGGGGCACATTGAAGCGCGGCGCAAAGTCATAGGAGACGACGTCCAACCGCAGCTCATCGGCGAGATCCGCCGGATCGAGAGACATATTGAGTCGACCGCACATGCGCCCATCTTCTCACTTCACTACACTGTCGACAATGGCGGCAGAAGAGAATACAGTCCCGGGCTTCGACCCGATCGAAGAGTCCCGACGGCAATGGCTGGCCCATGGGTGGGATGACGCAGCCGACGGAATGACGACAGTGATCTCGGTGATGCGAATCCACCAGCTGTTCCTCGCCCGAGTCGACGCCGCCCTCAAACCCTTCGAACTGACCTTCTCGCGCTACGAGGTCCTCACCCTGCTGTCGTTCACCAGGGCCGGAACCCTGCCGATGTCGAAGATCTCCGCCCGCCTGCAGGTGCATGCGACTTCGACGACCAATTCAGTCGACCGCCTCGAAAAGGCCGGACTCGTCGCCAGACGCAGTCACCCCGATGATCGCCGCACGACGCTCGTCGACCTGACCGACGCCGGTCGTTCGCTCGCCGCTCAGGCGACGACGGCCCTCAACGCCGAGGTCTTCTCCTCCCCCGATTTCGCCGGGATCGACCTCGATGCCCTGCTCCCCCACCTCGAAAAGCTGCGCTCGGGCCTCGAAGCCGGCAGCTGACCGAACCCGCTGATGGAACCGACGGTCGGGCCGCCTCGGCGATAAATTAGTTGGATGTCCAAGTAATATGGACGTATCGTGGTGTCGATCACCGAATACGCGTCCGATTCTTGGAGGAATCATGTCCCGCAGTACAGCCGCTGCCCTACCTTTCGGTCTCACCGACGAACAGCAGACCGTCGCCGGGATGGTGCGCGAGTTCGCCGATACCGAAGTCGCCCCGCATGCTCTCGAATGGGACGCTGAGCACTTCTTCCCCGTCGATGTCATCAGGAAGTCCGCCGAGCTCGGCATGGGCGGCATCTACGTCAGCGAAGAAGCCGGCGGAACCGGAATGGGCCGGATGGATGCGGCGCTCATCTTCGAGGCGATGTCGACCGGATGCCCCTCCGTCGCTGCCTATATCTCGATCCACAATATGGTCGCGTGGATGATCGACAAGTTCGGCAACGACGAGCAGAAGTCCAAGTACCTCGAGAAGCTCGTCTCCATGGAGCACCTCGGCAGCTACTGCCTGACCGAGCCCAATGCCGGCTCCGATGCGGCCGCCCTGCGCACCTCGGCCCGCGAGGACGGCGACCACTATGTGCTCAACGGAGTCAAGCAGTTCATCTCCGGTGCCGGCACCTCGGACACCTACCTCGTCATGGCTCGCACCGGCCAGGACGGAGCGCGCGGAATCTCCGCGTTCATCCTCGAAAAGGGCATGGAGGGACTGAGCTTCGGCCCCAATGAGCAGAAGATGGGCTGGCGGGCCCAGCCGACCCGACAGGTGATAATGGAGAACGTGCGTGTTCCCAAGGAGAACCTGCTCGGCGTCCCTGGCCAGGTTTCAAGATCGCGATGTCCGGGCTCGATGGCGGGCGTCTCAACATCGGCGCCTGCTCGCTCGGCGGCGGGCAGGCCGCTCTGGAGAAGGCCATTTCCTATATGGGTGAGCGTCAGGCATTCGGCACGGAGCTCTCGGGCTTCCAGGCCCTGCGCTTCGAGGTCGCACAGATGCAGGCCGATCTCGAAGGTGCCCGCTCCCTGCTGTGGCGGGCAGCGGGCGCCTACGACGCAGGCGATCCGAACACCTCTCTGCTCTCGGCCATGGCCAAGCTCAAGGCCACTGACACCGGCTTCGCGGTCGCGAACAAGGCACTCCAGTTGCACGGCGGCTACGGCTATCTGACAGAGTATGGAATTGAGAAGCTGGTGCGTGACCTGCGAGTCCACCAGATTCTGGAAGGCACCAACGAAATCATGCGCGTGATCATCTCGCGCAAGAGCACAGGAGTGGGCTGATATGACAGAACCTTCGACGAAGCAGGCGGATGACTCCGTCATCACCTCGGTCACCAATGGGGTGGGCCGGATCGAACTCAACAAGCCGAAGCTGATCAATGCGCTCAGCCAGGACATGGTGGGTGCCATCGATGACGCCCTCAACGCATGGCGTGACGATGACGAGGTCGAGCTCGTCCTCGTCACCGGTCGCGGGGAGCGCGGACTGTGCGCGGGCGGCGACATCAAGGCCGTGTACAACGACATCGTGGCCGGCAGCGACGAGAACGCGAAGTTCTGGAATCGCGAATACAAGATGAACCACGCGATCTCCGAGTTCCCCAAGCCCTACGTCGTCATCATGAACGGCATCACGATGGGCGGCGGAGTCGGCATCTCCGGCCACGGATCGCACCGCATCGTCACCGATTCCACGAAGGTCGGGATGCCGGAGACAGGAATCGGACTCTTCCCCGACGTCGGCGGCACGCACCTGCTGGCCAACGGTCCCGGAGAGTTCGGCACACACCT
This sequence comes from Brevibacterium sp. LAARM3_SD1, assembly GCF_057364765.1. NCBI lineage: Bacteria > Bacillati > Actinomycetota > Actinomycetes > Micrococcales > Brevibacteriaceae > Brevibacterium > Brevibacterium sp. LAARM3_SD1. The sequence goes on from NZ_JBNFOL010000063.1 coordinate 3,536, forward strand.
CGCACTGACCGGACAGCCCGTCGGAGCCGGCACCGCAATCAGTCTCGGGCTCGCCGACTACTTCGTCCCCGATGCGCAGATCCCCGACCTCATCGCCGACCTCACCGCCGGCCAGGACCTCGAATCCGTCCTCGGCAAGTACGCCGGGGAGGCGCCTGCCGATGATCTCGCCGAGGCGGCCGACTGGATCAACGCCTGCTACGTCGGCGACGACGCCGAGGCCATCGTCGCGGCTCTCGCCGCGCACGAGAACCCCGACGCCCAGGCCACCGCGGAGCTCATCCGCACGAAGGCTCCGACCTCGGTGAAGGTGACCTTGGCCGCGATCCGCAATGCTGAGAAGATGACGCTGGCCGAGGTCCTCGAACAGGACTACCGCGTGGCCGTGGCCCTCACCGGGCTGCCGGACCTCAAGGAAGGCATCGCGCGCAGGTCATCGACAAGGACCGCAACCCGCAGTGGAATCCCGCCTCGCTGGCCGAGGTCAGCGACGAGCAGGTCCACTCGATCCTCACTACCGACCAGGAAGACAAGGTGTTCTCATGAGCGAATTCGAAACCATCCTCACCGACGTCACCGACGGTGTCGCCACCATCACGATCAACCGGCCGAAGGCGCTCAATGCGCTGAATCTGCAGGTGCTCACCGACATCACCGATGCCGCGACCGCCTACGACGCCGATGATTCGGTCAAGGCGATCATCATCACCGGCAGCGAGAAGGCCTTCGCCGCCGCGCCGATATCAAGGAGATGTCGAGTCTCGACTTCTCGACCGCATATAAGGCCGATTGGTTCGCCGGGTGGACCCGGTTGACCGACGTGCGCAAGCCGGTCATCACCGCCGTCGGCGGCTACGCCCTGGGTGGCGGTTGCGAACTGGCGATGATGGGCGACATCCTCATCGCGTCGACGAAGGCGAAGTTCGGACAGCCCGAGATCAACCTCGGTGTGCTCCCGGGCATGGGCGGATCCCAGCGCCTGACCCGCGCCGTCGGCAAGGCCAAGGCCATGGACATGTGCCTGACCGGCCGGATGATGGGCGCCGAGGAGGCCGAACGCTCCGGACTCGTCGCTCGCGTCGTCGAGCCTGAAGCACTGCTGGAGACGGCCAACGAGATCGCCCAGACGATCGCGAGCAAGTCCCGGATCGCCTCGGCGATGGTCAAGGAAGCGGTGAACACCGCATTCGAGACGACCCTCGAACAGGGCCTGCGCTACGAGCGTCGCCTCTTCCACTCCTCGCTGGCCACGAATGATCAGTCCGAGGGCATGGCCGCCTTTGTCGAGAAGCGGGACCCGAACTTCACGGATTCCTGAGTTCCGGCAGGGGCCGCTCGGGCCTCGAGCGAACGCGAGCACAGCGGCGCGGTCTTCATTGCGGAGGCCGCGCCGCTGTCGTGTCTGCTGCCGGAGATTCCGAGCCGAAGATCACGAGCGACAATGTGTTGTGTATCGCATTTAACAATCGTTCGGTTAGAGTGGGCGTATGCATGAATCTTCGCAAGGAGGCACCGTGACAACCTTCACCGATCTGCGCTCCCAACTCCGTCTGCCCGTCGTCGGCTCCCCCATGTTCATCGCCTCAGGGCCCGAACTGGTCAAGGCTCAGTGCCAGGCGGGAATCGTCGGATCGTTCCCCACTCTCAACGCACGTCCGGCCTCGCAGCTGACCGACTGGCTCGATGAGATCTCCGAATCGAATGCCGCCCACACCGCGGCGAATCCGGAGCAGCCTGCCGCTCCGTACGCGGTCAACTTCATCGTCCACCGTTCGAACAATCGCCTCGAGGAGGACCTCGCCGAGGTGGTCCGCCACCAGGTGCCGATCGTGATCACCTCGCTCGGTGCCCGTGAAGAGGTCAACGAAGCCGTCCATTCCTACGGCGGCATCGTCCTCCACGACGTCATCAACAACCGCTTCGCCAACAAGGCCATCGAAAAGGGCGCCGACGGCGTCATCGCCGTGGCCGCCGGTGCCGGCGGGCATGCCGGGGCACAGTCTCCGTTCGCTCTGGTCCAGGAGATCCGCTCCTGGTTCGACGGCCCCCTGCTGCTCTCGGGCGCCATCGCCCACGGCCGCTCGATCCTCGCGGCCCTGGCCGCCGGCGCCGATCTCGCCTACGTCGGCTCGGCCTTCCTGTCGACGCCCGAGGCGAATGTCGTCGAGGACTACCGGAAGATGGTCGTCGAGTCCGGCGCCGAAGACGTCGTGTACTCGAACTACTTCACCGGGGTGAAGGGCAACTACCTGCGCGGATCCATCGAAGCCTCGGGCCTCGACCCGGACAATCTGCCGGAGTCGGATCCTTCGAAGATGAACTTCGCTTCCGACCCGAACTCGGATGCAAAAGCATGGCGTGACATCTGGGGCTCGGGCCAAGGCATCGGCGCGCTCGGACAGCAGCGGACGACCGCTGAGCTCGTCGAGACCTTCGCCGCTCAGTTCGATGAGGCGAAGCAGCAGCTGCTCGCACAGCTGCGCTGATCCGACCGAGCGCCTCAAAGACCACCTCAGCCCAAATTACTACCTGACGGCGGCGACGTTCTTCGGGTGGTTCTCAACGAACTCCCCA
>NZ_JBNFOL010000064.1:0-4886 GCF_057364765.1 Brevibacterium sp. LAARM3_SD1
CTATCCTCTATGCCCCTTGTGTGCCTTCGGCAGGTCGCCAGGGGTTCGCCGGTGACGAACGCGATCGCGGTGGGCCCATTGAGGTGCTCATCGAGACCGGTGATCCCGGCTTCCTTGGCTGCAATCTTGGTCAGCGTGTTCTTTACCACGGCGTAGCTGACGTTCTCACCGAGAGAGACGCGCAGTTCTTTCATCTGCGCGACGGTGAGACCGCGGTACTCGGTCAGCAACACAGCGTCGGAGTTCTCAAACTGCTGTTTGAGCTCCTCAACTGCGGCTGCCTTGTCTGGCCTCGCCATGGTGTTCCTTTCATAAGTCGTCCGGCCTGTCCCGACAACAGAAAAAGCGCTCCACGCAGGAAGGCGTGAAACGCTTGGACGCAAGATTCCATGTGGAATCAAACGCTAAGTATCTCGAGCTCACCTGCGCGGGTCACTCTCTGGGAGTCTTCGTCTGCGGGCACCGAGATTCGATGGCGAATCCTGATGGTTCCACAGAGACCGACGGTCTTGGGTGTTTTCAGTCTAGCGAAGACTCTCCCGACAAGTCCAATCGCCCCCAGAGATACCCCTCACACTACCTGACGCGCCCCAGCAACCTGGCGCGAGGTTGCTGGGGCGCCGTCACGTAGCTCTGGGCGCTGACTGGTCAGTATTCGATGACGACTCGTCCGTCGATCTTGCCGTGGATCATCTCGTCGAAGATCGCATTGATGTCACCCAACGGCCGCTTCGTGAACGTCGGATGGATCTTTCCGGCGGCGTAGAACTCGAGAGCTTCGACCATGTCCTGGCGCGTGCCGACGATCGATCCGCGAATCGTCAGACCCTTGAGCACGATGTCGAAGATCGGTGCAGGGAAGTCTCCGGGCGGCAGACCGTTGAAGACGATGGTGCCGCCTCGGCGGGTCATTCCGATCGCCTGACCGAACGCAGCGGGATGGACCGCGGTGACGAGGACTCCGTGGGACCCCCCGACCTTCTCTTGGATGATCTCAGCAGGATCCTCGGCGAAGGCATTGACGGTGATTTCGGCTCCGTGCTTCTTCGCCAGCGCTAGTTTGTCGTCGGCGACGTCGACTGCGACGACGCGCATACCCATGGCCACGGCGTACTGGACGGCGATGTGTCCGAGTCCGCCGATGCCGGAGATGACGACCCATTGTCCGGGTTTGACCTCGGTGCGCTTGAGTCCCTTGTACACGGTGACTCCGGCACACAGGACAGGGGCGATCTCATACGGATCGGCACCATCGGGAATGGTCGCGGCGAACTTCGTGTCGACGAGCATGTACTCGCCGAAGGATCCGTCGATGCCGTAGCCGCCGTTGACCTGAGATTCGCAGAGCGTCTCCCATCCCTGACGGCAGTGTTCGCAGGTTCCGCAGGCTGACCACAGCCAGGCGTTGCCGATCATCTGGCCGACCTCGACATCGGTGACGCCTTCGCCGACTTTTTCGACGATGCCGACACCTTCGTGACCGGGAATGAGTGGAACCTTCGGCTTGACCGGCCAATCGCCATGTGCGGCATGGAGGTCGGTGTGGCAGACGCCTGAGGCGATGAGCTTGACCAATGCCTGGCCGGGACCGGGCTCGGGAATCGGGTTGTCACCGACGACCAGTTCCTGGCCGAAGCCTTCTACGACTGCTGCTTTCATTTCGGACATCATTCGCTCCTTTGTGATGATGAGGATTCATTTGGCAAACGGGGCTTGAGTCTGTGGTGGAACTACCCGACGGCGCCCCAGCACCGTGGCGCCAGGTTGCTGCGCCGCCGTCGGGTAGCAATAGGGATCAGAAGAAGCCTTGGGCGTTCTCCGAGTAGCTGACGAGCAGGTTCTTCGTCTGCTGGTAGTGGTCGAGCATCATCAGATGGTTCTCACGTCCGATGCCTGAGGCCTTGTACCCGCCGAAGGCCGCGTGTGCCGGGTAGGCGTGGTAGTTGTTGACCCACACACGACCAGCCTGGATGTCCCGGCCTGCGCGGTAGGCGGTGTTGCCGTTGCGCGACCAGACGCCGGCGCCCAGTCCGTAGAGAGTGTCGTTCGCCGTGGCGATGGCGTCGTCGTAGTCACTGAAGGTGGCCACCGAAACGACCGGGCCGAAGATCTCCTCCTGGAAGATCCGCATCTTGTTGTTGCCCCGGAAGATGGTCGGCTGCACGTAGTAGCCGCCGGACAGGTCCCCGCCGAGGTCGGCCCGGGCTCCGCCGGTGAGCACCTCGGCGCCCTCCTGCCTTCCGATGTCGAGATAGGACATGATCTTCTCGAACTGGTCGTTGGAGGCCTGCGCGCCCATCATGGTGTCGGTGTCCAGCGGGTTGCCCTGCACGATCCTCTTCGTCCGTTCTGCAACCGCCTCGAGGAAGGGATCGGCGATCGATTCCTGGACCAGTGCGCGCGACGGGCAGGTGCAGACCTCGCCCTGGTTGAGGGCGAACATGGTGAAGCCCTCTTGGGCCTTGTCCCAGTAGGCGTCATCCGAGGCATTGACGTCATCGAAGAAGATGTTCGGGGACTTGCCGCCGAGCTCGAGCGTGACCGGGATGATGTTCTGCGAGGCGTACTGCATGATCAGGCGGCCCGTCGTCGTCTCTCCGGTGAATGCGATCTTCGAGATCCGCTTGTTCGATGCCAGGGGCTTGCCTGCTTCGAGCCCGAAGCCGTTGACGATGTTGAGGACTCCCTCGGGAAGCAGGTCGGCAATGAGTTCCATCAGGACCAGGATCGAGGCCGGAGTCTGCTCGGCAGGCTTGAGGACGATGGCATTGCCTGCGGCCAGCGCCGGCGCGATCTTCCACACGCCCATGAGGATCGGGAAGTTCCAGGGAATGATCTGACCGACCACGCCGAGCGGCTCATGGAAATGATAGGCCACCGTATCGTCATCGATCTGTGAGAGTCCGCCTTCCTGTGCCCGGATTGCTCCGGCGAAGTAGCGGAAGTGATCGATGGCCAGGGGAATGTCGGCGTTGAGGCACTCACGGACGGCTTTTCCGTTGTCCCAGGTCTCGGCCACCGCAATCATCTCGAGGTTCTCCTCGATGCGGTCGGCGATCCGATTAAGGATGTTGGCCCGTTCGGCGACCGAGGTCTTGCCCCAGGCCGGAGCCGCCTTGTGCGCGGCGTCGAGAGCGAGTTCGATGTCCTCAGCGGTGCTGGCCGGGACCTCGGTGAAGGTCTTGCCGGTGACGGGGCTGGGGTTCTCGAAATAGTTGCCCTTGACCGGCGGCACCCACTGACCGCCGATGAAGTTCTCATACCGGGACTTGAAGGTGACGAGCGACCCGTCCTGACCAGGCTGTGCGTAGACAGTCATTGCAACTCCTTTGATGCGTCTGATTCCACCGGATTGTCTCCGTGTGACCACGACGCTACCGAGCGCAACGTTGCATGTGGGTTGCATCACATCGCCGAGGCGGCCGCCCCGTCCTGCACACCGAACCGCAATCGGTTCGCCGAGTTCAGAGGCCCAGCGCCTCCAGGCGCACGACCGCGGCGTTGCGTTCGGCGGCCTCGGGCGGTGCCAGACGCAGCACTGTCATGAGGACTTCGACGTCGTCGCGGAAGTCCGGCAGGTTCGCGAACCGCCACAGCTGCTGCCAGGTTCCGTCCTGGAGAAGGGTCTCGCGCATAAGCGCATCGACCTCCGCCGCGATCTCGCGGACTCCCGGCGCTTCGGAATCCGGCAGGACGGTCCCCCTGAACTGCTCGAGGGCCGAATCCGTGTCACCGCTGGCCAGAGCCTGCACGGTGAGCTCCAGATCCGAATCGACGTCCCCGCGCAACCGATAGGGGCGGGGGTCGATGCGCAGATCGCCGAGGCTGCCGATCGTTCTGCGCAGACGATTGATCTCCGCCCGGACCGTGACTTCGCTGCCGCCGACCGACCACAGCCGCTCCACCAGTCCGGCACCGCTGATGCCGTCGGGATGCCTGTGCAGCAGCAACAGGATCTCGGCGTGCCGACGGCTCAGGCGAATCCGCGTTCCATCGGGGTTCTCCAAAGCGGGGCTGGGACCGAGCACTGTCAGCCTGGTCCCGGCCGCCTCGGTGCCGGTGTGCATCTGCTGCGGCGTGAAGAGCTGGGACAGCTGAGCCCCGGCGGCCTTCGCCGTCGACGACAGCAGCGGCAGCACGATGGAGGACACGGCGTCGTCTCCCCCGGTGACATCGATGATGCCGATAACCTGCCCGGTCAGCGGGTGGGTGACGGGGACGGCACTGCAGCTCCAGGAATGGACGTCGGGGGCGAAATGCTCGGCGCGGCTGACCTGCACGGGCCGGCCCGATCGCAGGGCCAGGGCCGGGGCGGAGGTGCCCATGACCTCCTCGGACCAGTCCGAACCGGAGACGAATCCCATGGCTTCGGCGCGGTTGCGCACGCCCCGCTCGCCCTCAACCCACAGCAGTCGCCCCTGTTCGTCGCCGAGGGCGGCCAGCAGTCCGGCGTCTTTGGCGGGTTCGATGAGATGGGACCGCAGCAGCGGCATGATCGCGTGGAAAGGATGTCGCCGGCGCACCTCGGCGAGACGATCGGTTTCGAATGCGACCTGGACCTGCACGCTGTCGGGGTCGCGCAGCCGGGCCAGAGACCGGTCCCATGATTCCAGGACCGAGGTCCGCACCCCGGGCCCTGACGACGGCAGGTGGAGGCTCGTCTCCGACGGTCCTGCCAGACGCTCATGTGCGCGTCGAACGGCGCTCTGATAGGTGTCTTCGAGCAGCAGCGTCGAATCCATGGCGGACGGTCCACCTCCATCGGCGGGTGTCGGAAGAGTGTTTCAACTGCTCATAATCTAATCGCGAACCTGCCTGTGAACAAGGCCCCGTCCGCTCCCAGAACTACCTGACGGCGGCCCAGCTACCTCGCGCGAGGTTGCTGG
>NZ_JBNFOL010000065.1:0-4750 GCF_057364765.1 Brevibacterium sp. LAARM3_SD1
CCCAGCAACCTCGCGCGAGGTATCTGGGCCGCCGTCAGGTAGCAACTAGGGTCAGCCGATGGGTTTGAGGGCGTGGGCGTTGACTCCGGCCACGTCGGCACCCGACAGGGCGCGCGCCACCCACAGGGATCTGGCGGCATCGGCCAAGCCCGAGTTCGATCCGCCGGAGGCTGCGCGCAGGTACCAGAACATATTCGTGATCTCGCGGGCCACGGTCGCACCCATCCCGTACTGCGGATCGACCCCGGCGCACAGCGCCAGATCCGTGGCGAAGCCGCGCAGCCACGCCGCCTGCGCCTGCGGATGGTCCGAGGGGATCTCGGCCAGACGGTTCCACAGGATCGGAGCCAGGGTGTAGGCGGCCGGACCGGCCAAGGGCTGCGGGTCGATGGCCTTCCACGTCGAGATGCCCGTCGGATCGGGATTGCCTGCGAGGATGTTGTAGTAATGCAGATCGGCGTGGATGAGCCAGTTCTCATCCGACGACGCGAGAGTCTGCATCCAATTGCGCGCGAACGACAGCAGCAGGGAATCGTGCGGACCTGCCTCCGACCACCCGGTCAGCAGCGCGGCATCGGCATCGAAGGTGTTCAGCCACCCGGCCACGACGTCCTGGACCCGCAGGAACTCCGAGGTCGCCGGAATCTCCAAGGACCGCTGCAGGGCACCCCACACCGGCGGGACATCGGCCAGGGGGAGCACGGACAGATTGTCCTTCGTGCGCAGCCTCTCCTGCAGAGTGACCCGGAAGCTGCGATCATCCCGGATGACCCGGACGGCCCCGTGCCCGTTCCACATCTTCAGCGCGCGCAGCACCTGCGCATGCGCGGCTGTATGCGCCGAGGTGGGAGCGGCGAACCGCAGCACCCCCTGATAGTTCTCCTGAGTGAGCACCGGAATGACCAAGGACTCGCAGCCGGCCCACGGCGCCCCTGGCACATCGTCGAAGCGCAGCTTCCACCGGTCGAGGAGCTCATTGGCCATATAGTCGAGCGCGGCGACCCACGAATCCGTGCGATATTCGCCGATGATCTCGCGCGTCGCACGGTAGAGAACCGGTGGAACTTTCATTCCTGCACCTCCGCCTGCCCGGGTTCGTCATAGGTGAAACGCAGCGGCTGGGCAGCGGCGAAGACCGTCCGGGTCCGGGCCGATTCCCACAGACGCAGGATCGCCGAGGCGTCCGCCTCCAACCAGGGCAGAAGCACGGAGGCGATGCCGTCCTCGAGGGAGAGCGCGAGTTCCTTCGCGGACTCCGCATCCGTCGGGGTGGGGTCGAGCTTCCACGCCGAGGCGGCCGGGTCGGCCGAGTCCTCACCGAGGAGTTCCAGCATCTCCCCGGACAGAGCGCCCAAGGATTCGAGCCGTGCCAACGTAGCCGTGCGTTCGCGCGACTTCGAATGGAAGTTCACGGCAAGCCGTTCATAGCCGTAGGCGGCCGCCCGTGATTGGTTGAGGATCGCGTTGAAGACCTTCGCGCGATCGGCCTTCTTCTCGTCGCCCTCGTCCCCGTCGTCCGAGCCCTGAGTCGTCTGCTTTCCGTCCTTGCTCTGATCGAGCTCCTCACGGCCGGCGCGGATGAGCTCATCTGCGGTGGTGATGAGCTCCGGCTTCTTCGTCCCGGCGACCAGGGCCAGACCCGTGGCCACATCGGCCAGGACGGGAATGAGATCCGAGCCCAAGGACGACGACGCTTCGAAGACGGCGCGGGAAGCCACCTCGGCGGCTTGGACGAAGGTGCGGTCCTCCTCGGTCGGGGGCGCCTCGGTGGCGAACTCGGTCGGCGGATTCCACACTGGTCCGACCGCGTCAACGAAATCGGCGAGATCCTCACCGGCGGTTTCGGGATCCCCGGAGCCGGGGGAGGTGGAGTCGAGGATGCGGGCCAGACGATTGCGCAGCTGCTGGGTCGAATCGAGCGTGGGGATCTCGGGATCCTGATCGAGTCGCAGGCCGCAGGCGGTGAGCAGGCCGACGCTCAGCCCGCCGACGCCGGCAGTGAGCAGGCCGCGGCGACTGACGGGAAAACGCATACGGCAATCCTATCGGATGCCTCGTCACGGGCGGGGGAGACCCGATCGACACCCGAACCGGGACGAAGGCTTAACCTCGACGGCGGCTGTCGCTTAGGGTGGGTGAGAACACGGCGGTCGCACACGTGCACGGTTCGCCGGCCCCCTCGCCCCGCCTCGGCGAAGGGGACGCACAAGGATATGGAGGAGAAATGGACGAAGACGTCGAGCGGATCAAGGGCCTGCTCGCCCCGCCCCTTAAGGATGCGGGATTCCACCTCGAGACCGTCAAAGCGGTAGCGGCCGGACCGCGGCGCACGCTCACCGTCGTCGTCGACCTCGACGAATCGAGCACCGATCCGATGTCGATGGAGAAGATCGCCGAATCAACGAAGATCGTCGGCGACGCCCTCGACGAGGTCGAGATCTTCCGGGACAAGCCCTACCAGCTCGAGGTCACGAGCCCCGGAGCCACCCGGAAACTCGAGACCCCCCGCCACTTCCGACGCGTCATCGGCCGTCGCCTGGAGATCACGACGAAGAAGGACACCTTCAAGCTCGACCTCGCCGAGGTGGGGGAGAGTTCGATCACGGGCACGGACCCCCAGCGCAAGGAGTCGAAGACGGTCGATTTCGGCGAAATCCGCAAGGCCCAGGTCGAATTGAAGTTCCGCTGAGGCGAACCTCACGCTCCGCCGGCGGTGAGATGGCCCCAGCGCAGGCTGAGTGCAGGCGCAGACTGGGATAGACTGTTACGCCTGCATAAGTGAACACAGACAATTCAATGCTCGGTTGAGCGAGAGAGGACTAAAACATGGACATCGACCTCAATGTTCTGCGCGTCATCGAACGAGAGCGTGAGATTCCGCTGGAAACCCTCATCGAACTCATCGAACAGGCGCTCTTCCTCGCCTACCAGAAGACCGAAGGGGCCTGGCCCGACGCCCGCGCCGAACTCGACAAGTCCACCGGCGAGGTGCGCATCCTCGCCGTGGAATTCGACAACGACGACAACCCGATCGGCGAGTTCGACGACACTCCCACCGGCTTCGGCCGGATCGCCGCCCAGACCGCCCGGCAGGTCATCCACCAGCGGCTGCGCGATGTCGAAGACGAGACGCTGCTCGGCACGTTCAAGGGCCGTGAGGGCGAGATCGTCTCCGGCATCATCCAGCAGGGCCGGGACCCGCAGATGGTCCAGGTCGACATCGGAGACGTCGAAGCGGTGCTGCCGCCGCACGAGCAGGTCCCCGGCGAGACCTACGCCCACGGCACCCGCCTGCGCGTCTACATCGCCGACGTGCACAAGGGAACGAAGGGCACGTCGGTCACTGTCTCCCGCACCCACCCGAACCTCGTGCGCCGACTCTTCGCCCATGAGGCCCCGGAGATCGCCGACGGCACCGTCGAGATCGTGTCCCTGTCCCGCGAAGCCGGCCACCGCACGAAACTCGCCGTGCGCGCTACGAAGCCTGGAGTCAACGCGAAGGGCTCGTGCATCGGCGAACTCGGCTCCCGTGTGCGCGCGGTCATGAACGAACTCGGCCAGGAGAAGATCGACATCGTCGACTACTCCGACGACCCGGCGAAGTTCATCGCCCACGCGCTGTCCCCGGCCAAGGCCAAGAGCGTGGAGATCCTCGACGCCGCCGCGCAGGAATCCCGTGCCGTCGTCCCCACCGACCAGCTGTCCCTGGCGATCGGCAAGGAAGGGCAGAATGCCCGCCTGGCGGCGAAGCTCACCGGGTGGAAGATCGACATCGTCGCAGGCGAGTAGCCTCATGCAGTGATTGGCACCACTGGCCCCCTTGGCGCGCGCGGGGGTGCCGGTGCTGTAGAATCATTCATTGTGAATGTTGGTGATGGACCCGTAAGGACGTGCATCGCCTGTAGGCAGAAGGCCGGTCGGGACGAGCTGACACGCTTCGTGTTCCGCCCCGATCAGCACCCCGCCGTCGTCCACGATGTGTCAGCGACACTGCCGGGGCGTGGTGCGTGGGTGCACCCTGACGCGAAGTGCCTGAACAAGGCCCTGACCACTGCCGCCTTCGCTCGATCCTTTCGAACGAAGATCACCGCCTCGGACCTCCCGAGGCCGGACACCGAACCCAAAGAGAACGGGTAGCCGAATGGATGACAAGTTGTGAGTGTCGCACGATGACACCCAGACGGAATTCGAGAGAGCAGTGAGATGAGTACTGCTCTTCATTGATGAGGTTCTTTCCTGACCGGGAAAGAACCCGGACAGGAGAACTGTGGCAAAGCCCCGTGTCCATGAGCTCGCGAAAGAGCTCGGCACAACAAGCAAGAACGTCCTCGAAAAGCTCCAGGACATGGGCGAATTCGTTCGCTCCGCCTCTTCGACGCTCGAAGCGCCCGTCGTGCGCCGCGTGAAGGAGGCCTTCGCCGATTCCGCTCCCGCCGGTGGTGAGAAGTCCGCTGGCGCGAAGAAGGCCGCCAAGCCGGCCGCGAAGCCCGGAGCCCCGAAACCCGGTGCGAAGCCCGCACCCAAGCCCGCCGCGAAGTCGGCCGCCAAGCCCGGTGCTGCGAAGCCTGCTGCTTCGGCAAAATCGGCCCCCGCCGAGGATGCCGCCCCCGCTGCGAAGTCCGCACCGAAGCCCGGCGCCAAGCCGCCGCCAAGCCGTCCACTCCGAACGGCCGCAGAACCGACCGAGGCTCCCGCAGCCGAGGCCAAGCCTGCTGCCTCCTCGGCGCCGAAGCCCCGGCGCACCGAAGCC
>NZ_JBNFOL010000066.1:0-4118 GCF_057364765.1 Brevibacterium sp. LAARM3_SD1
GCCCAGCAACCTGGCGCGAGGTTGCTGGGCCGCCGTCAGGTAGTAGTTGGGGGTTCAGTGGTCGTTGGAGTGCAGGGCCACCTCGGAGGTCTCCTCTTCGATCCTCGCCTCGTCCTCCGCCTGTCGCTTGGCGCGCTTCTGCTCCTTGTGCGCCGCTCGGATCTCCTTGCGTCGTTCGACGAGGAGGTAGAGGGCGGGGACGAGGATGAGCGTGAGCACCGTCGATGAGGTGAGGCCGCCGATGACGACGATCGCCAGGGGCTGCGAGATGAACACTCCCCCGCCGGTCAGCCCCAGCGACATCGGCACGAGTGCGAAGATCGTCGCGGCAGCGGTCATGAGGATCGGGCGCAGGCGCAGTCGGGTGCCGTGGACGATCGCGTCCATGAGCTCGAGTCCGTCCTCACGCAGCTTGTTGATGAGGTCGATGAGCACAATCGCATTCGTCACGACGATGCCGATGAGCATGAGCAGACCGATGAGTGAGGGAATGCCCAATGGTGTGCCGGTCGCCAGTAGAAGGAGCACAGCTCCGGTCGCGGCGAATGGGATCGACACGAGCAGGATGAGCGGCTGGACGAAGCTGCGGAAGGTCGCGATCATGACGAGGAAGACGAGCACAATCGCCACTGCCATCGCCATTCCGAGCTGACCGAATGACTCCGCCTGCTCCTGGCTGGCGCCGCCGACGTCGAAGCTGACTCCGTCGGGCAGATCCATGGTCTCGGTCAGGTCGGTGGCCGCAGCGGTGACCGTTTCGAGCTGGCCGCTGGACGGGGTCGCGAACACGGTGACCTTCCGTTCCCCGTCGGCGCGGTCGATCGTGGCCGGAGTCTCGGTCTTCTTCACCTCCGCGATCTCATCGACGGTGATCGGCTCACCCTTGATGTCGGGAATGGCGGCCTGCTCATCGGCAAGAGCTTCTTCCTCCTCCTGGGTCTGCTCCTGTTCACGCTGGACGTCGATGAGGTCGTCGATTGCGTCGTTGGCTTCCTTCAGTCCCTTCTCGGCTTGCTCGACACCTTCGCGAGCCTGTTCCACCTGGTCGGCAGCCATGTCGCCGGGGCTCGGTGCTGGCGGCGGATTCTCGGCATCGCGCAGGGCCTTGCGGGCCTCTTCGAGCTGGTCGGCGGCATCGTCACGGGCCTCGCGAGCGGATTCGAGCTGCTCGGCCGATTCGTCTGCGGCCTTGCGCTTGGCCTCCTCGGCGCGGGCATCGGTCTTCTCCTCGACCCGATCGGTCGCATCTTCCTGTGCGTTCTGCGTCTGCACCTCGGTGACGGGCAGTTCGAGGGCACGGATCTCGTCCGGGGTCGCATCCGGATGCGTCGGCGCGAGGGTGATGTCGCGTTCCTGGCCATTGAGGGTGATGGTACCGGCCTCGACGCCGTGGAGGGCCGCGGCGATGGCCTGCCCGACCTCGGCCTGGCTGAATCCAAAGTCGGCTGCTTTCTCCCGATCGACGTCGACTTCGATGACCGGCTGGTCAGCGGCGAGGTCGTTGCGGGCGTTCTGGACCCCCTCGGTGTCTGCCATCGTCGCGGTGACCTCGTCGGCGGCCTTCCGCAGGGCGCTCAGGTCGGTGCCGGAGAGTGTGACCTCGACGTCCTCGCTGACGGAGCCGCCCGCGTCTTGGACGTCGATTTCGCCTGCGTCCTTCCCGAGGTCGTCGAGTTGGGTGCGGAGGCGGTTCGTCGCGACTTCGGCCTCGGAGTCCTCCGCCAGGGTGACGTTGAACTGGTTCTCCGCACCTGATTCCGGGCCGTTGACCGTCGTCGAATAGGTGTCGACGTCCGGGTCGTCACCGAGCACGGCTTCCACACGCTTCGCGGCCTTGTCACCGGCTTCGAGCGAGGCACCCGCTGGCAGGGTCTGGGTGATGTACACGGAGTTCTGCCCGGCCGATCCGAGCAGGTCCGTCTTGAGGAAGGTCGCGCACACCATCGTGACGATGAAGATGACGACGGAGAAGGCGATGGTCCGCCAGGGGTGGTGCAGTGCGGAGATGATCGCCGGCAGGCTGCGCTGTTGGAGGCGGTCGATCCTGCCGGAGGCCTCACCGTTTCCGGGGGCGGGAGCGACGACGGGTTCGACGGTCGCATCCGGCAGCGCGTCCTTGCCCTTGGCTGCGCGTTTGGCGTTCTTCTTCTCGATCGCCTTCTGGCGGCGTTCGACTCGGGCCACCGAGCGGCGGTGCTGCTTGGCTGCCCACAGCTCATAGCTGCGATCGGTGGCTGCTTGGCGCTTGGGCGAGAGCGGTTTGGGGCTGCGGCGCAGGACCCAGTAGCTGAACACGGGAACGATCGTCAGCGCCACGATCAGCGAGGCCAGCAGCGCGAGGCTGACGGTGACGGAGAAGGGTCGGAACAGCTGTCCGGCGATGCCGTCGACGAATGCAATGGGCAGGAACACGGCGACCGTGGTCAGGGTCGAGGCGGTGATGGCGCCGGCGACCTGTTTGACGCTGGCGACGATGTCCTCGACCGTCAGGTCGGTCGTGCCCTGGCGTCGGCGGATGTTCTCGATGACGACGATGGAGTCGTCGACGACTCGGCCGACGGCGATCGTCAGGGCACCCAAGGTGAGGATGTTGAGCGTGTAGTCGCCGACCATGAGGCCGATCATCGCGATGAGCAGCGACATCGGGATCGAGATCGCGGCGACGATGGTCGAGCGGAAGGAGCCGAGGAATGCGAGGATGACGAAGATCGCGAAGATCAGGCCGAGTCCGCCCTCGACGGAGAGGTCGTGGATCGACTTCTCGATCTCCGGTGCCTGGTCGAAGATCGTCGAGAACTGCGTGTCCTCACCGAGTTTCGGACCGACCTTTTCGAGGGTGTCGGCGACCTTGTGCGAGACATCGACGACATTGGCGTCCTGGTCTTTGGTCACCGACACAGTCACGGAATCCCTGCCGTCGGCACGGGACAGGGAGGTCTTCTCGACCGAGTCGAGGTCGACGTCGGCGACCTCACCCAACAGTACGGTGCCGTCCGCGGTGCGCAGAGGCGTCTTCTCGATCTGCTCGACGGCGTCGACCTCAGTGCCGACCTCGACGGCCATCGACGTGTCGCCCTGTGAACTTTGGCCAGCGGGAACGACAGTGCCGGCGGCTTCGAGCTCATCGGGCACGGAGGATTCGACGACGTTCTTCTCCGCCACGTCCTCGGGGCGGAAGGTGATGGAGACTCGCTGCTCGTCCTGGCCGGTGACCTCGACGTTCGAGACTCCGTCGAGGGCGCGGAGTTCGGGGACGAGGTCGGTCTCAAGACGGTCACCGAGGGTGGCGGAGTCCCCGCCGGAGACGGCGAACATCGTCACCGGAACCTCGTCCATCTGATAGGACAGCACTTCCGCCTCGGCGTCGGCGGGCAGGTCGGACTTCACTCCGTCGACGGCGGAGCGGACGGCGTCGGTCATCTCTTCGGAGTCCTTGCCGAAGGACCAGGTCACCTCGGCGGTCATCATCCCCGACGAGGTGGAGGTGGTCACCGATTCGAGTTCGCCGACACCGTCGAGCGCGGTCTCGAGAGGTTTGGTGACGGTCTCCTCGATCACCTCCGGGGAGGCTCCGGGGACGGTGGCCTGCACCGAGGTGCCGGGCAGGTCGACCGAGGGCATCGTCTCCTGGTTGAGTGAGGTGGTCGCGACAATGCCGAAGACGGCGATCACGAGGGTGAGCAATCCGACGATGAGGCGGTTCTTCAGACTCATCCGGGTGATCAGGTGCACGGGGTTCCTCCGGGCTCGGGGGTGTGAGCAGGGTGCTCCAGTCAGTCTTCCAAGCGCAGCGCCTCAGCGGATCGCCCGAAAGTAGTCAACGGTGTCCCCCAAAAGGATGATTCTCACTGCTGTTCCCGGCAGGTCGATCATGCCCGTTCGGCGGATCACGTTTCGACCCTAGAAGCGGTCACAGGTTCCCGGCCCGGGTGTTGACCTCCAGACCACCCTTAGGAAACACGGAGGGAAAACCGGAGGATTACCACTCCCCGTACTACCTGACGACGATGCCCACGAGCCACGAGATGTCCGCGCCGCCGAGCTTCGCGACCAGCGGCCCGGTGTAGAAAGACTGCGCGAGGAACGGGATCTGAACGATGACGCCGATGCCGTAGGCG
>NZ_JBNFOL010000067.1:0-3808 GCF_057364765.1 Brevibacterium sp. LAARM3_SD1
CAACCTCGCGCGAGGTTGCTGGGCCGCCGTCAGGTAGTAATTATCGGGAGGGCACTTGACCGGTGGTGAGCAGGCGGGTGAGCACGTCGGTGACGGTGACGACCGCGTGGCTGCCGTCGGCCCTCGCCACCAAAGCCAGCTGCACGCTGTCCTCCCGCATCTCCTCGAATGCCCGCACCACGGTCATCGTTCCGTCCACGACGGTGACGGGACGGGCTGCCTCGGCGATGGGAGCATCCTCGGCGAGTCCGAGCACATCCCTGACATGCACCACATGACTCAGAGGGCCGTCAGCCTCGGTGCGCACGAGGATGCGACGGTGACGGTCACGGCGCGACGCCTCGCGCACCTCACCCGCAGTCGCATCCGGACCGACGGCTGTCGGCTCCGGGCGACCAGCCACGAGCTCGTCAAGTGTGAGCCTGGTGAGGTCGAGGGCTCCGAGCAGAGCCTCCGAGGACTCCTTCTCCAAGGTTCCCGCCTGCGCCGAATGCTGCAGCAGCTGCCTCAGGTCCTCGGGCGTGTGCGCCTGATCGACCTCGTCGACGGGTTCGACCTTGACCAGGCGCAGGCACGCGTTCGCCGCGTTGTTGAGCACATGCAGCAGCGGGCGGGTGAGGAACATGAAGGCCCGCATCGGCAGCGCCAGCATGATCGCCGAGCGCTCCGGATGCGCCACCGCCCACGACTTCGGCGCCATCTCACCGACGACGAGGTGGAGGAAGGTGACGATGACGAGGGCGAGGACGAAGCCGACGATGTCGGCGATCCACAGCGGCAGACCCAGTGTCTCGGCGACCGGGGTGATCCAGTGGTGGACGGCCGGCTTCGTGATCGCCCCGAGCGCCAGGGTGCAGGCCGTGATGCCCAGCTGCGACCCTGCCAGCAGCACCGACAGTTCGGTCGAGCTGCGCAGGGCGGCCCGGGCCGATCGGCTGTCCGCGGCTGCGTCCTCGAGACGGTGCCGTTTGGCGGCGATGAGCGCGAATTCGACGGCGACGAAGAACGCGCTGAGGCCGATGATGGCGATCGTGATCGCTGTGATGACCCAGGGGTTGCTCATCGCGCCACCTCGATTCCGATCCGCAGTCGCGCAGGCACATGCGTGGCCACCTCGATGACGTCGATGACGAGTCGCTCGGTCTCCGGAGTGTCGTTTCCGCTGAGGTCGGCGGGGTCGATCGGCAGTTCGATCGAGACCCGGTCACCCACCTCGGGGAATCCGCGGAGGTGTTCGATGACGAGGCCAGACAAGGTCTGCGCCGAGGTGGTCGGCAGTTCGCGTTGGAGGACGCGGGCCACCTCGTCGAGGGGGATGACCCCCGGTGCTGTCCAGGTGCCGTCGCCGGTCTCGATGAGTTCTTCGACGATGTGGTCGTGTTCGTCGGCGATGTCACCGACGAGTTCCTCACCGAGGTCCTCCATCGTCAGGATTCCGGCGAAGCCGCCGTATTCGTCGACGACGCAGGCCATCTGCTCCCGCCGTCCGAAGAGCGTGGCCACCGCGGCCGGCAGCGGCAGGGATTCCGGGACGAAGACCGGGTCACGCAAGAGGGAACGGATCCCGGTCCCGGTGACGGTGGTGCTCGGTGCCGCCTCGGCGACGTTTTCGGTGGTGCCCGACCCCGCCTCGGCGAGGACGTCGAGGAGGTCGATCGTGCCGATCACCTGATCATCAGCGTCGAGCACGGGGTAGCGGGAGTGGCCTCGGCTCATCAGTTCGCGCACCTCGTCCAGGGGCGTGTCGATGTCGATGGCGTCGACGCGTGAGCGCGGCACCGTGGCGTGGGCGACGCTCTGCTGCGGGAAGTCGAGGATGCGGTCGAGGATGAGCGAATCGTCGTCGACGATCTCGCCGCCCTCCCGGGATTCGGCGACGATGTGTTTGAGGTCGCGCCGGGTGGCGGAGTGGTCGACGTCGTGGACCGGTTCGATGCCGAGGACGCGCAGCAGGGCGTTCGAGGCTTTGTCGAAGATCGTGATGAGCCAGCCGACGACGGCGAGGTAGATCGAGGTCGACCGGGCGAGCCATGTGGCGAGCGCCTCGGGGCGGGCGATGGCCAGGTTCTTCGGGAACAGCTCACCGAAGAGCATCTGGATGAGCGTTGAGACGAGGAGGGCGAGGACGGTGCCGATGAGCACACCTGTGCCCGCAGGGATCGGGGTGCCGCCGAGTGCCTCGCCGACGGCTGTGCCGATGAGCGGTTCGGCGACGTAGCCGACGAGCAGACCGGTGACGGTGATGCCCAGCTGCGCGCCGGAGAGCATGAAGGAGGTGCGGCGGGTGATGGATAGGGCCCGGGCCGCGGCGCGGTCACCGGAGGCCGAACGTGCGGCCAGACGAGAGCGGTCGACGGCCATGTACGCGAATTCCTGCGCCACGAAGTAGCCGTGGCCACCGTGATGAGGAGGACGACGAGGAGGCCTATGAGCAGCGAGAGCAGCCAGGTCAACGGCGACCACCTGCCTGCGTGCGCTGCGCTCGCAGAGCGTATGCGCGCGCGTTATTGAATTGTTCTGAGGTGCGAAGAGAGATGTCCCAGCCGGGACTTCGATAGTCGTCCATGGTCCTTCCGAAAGTGATCAAGTGGGCGGCTGGTATCGATTATCCTGGCCCAGGCTGGCAGAATGCTGGCAACACCGACCACCGCCGCCGAACCCCCGCGACGTCGCCGAATGTGTGGTGCCGGGCGCTTTCAGCGACGTGCGGGTCGTCTGGCGGGACGCTGAACGACGAAGGATCAGCTGCCGAAGCTCTCCAGAAGCGCGACCACAGACTCTTTTCCGAGCTGATTCGCTGCGAGCGGACTGTCGCCGGTCAGGAGGTTGCGGTCGCGTGTGGTGGCACCGGTCATCTCATCGTTGATGATCTCGATACCGTCCTTCGTCAGCGTCTCGCCGAGCGCCCAAGGCATCTCACCGGGCAGATAGCCGATGTCGAGGTTCGCCTCGAAGTCGAGTGCGTCCGGGAACGCAGTGACACGGTAGCCGGCGAAGCGGTTCTCAGAGCGATCGAGGCCTGCGGCCAGCAACGCCGCCGGGCCATGACAGAGGGTGATGATCAGCCTGTCGTTGTCCAGGAAGAAGTCCAAGGCGGCCTGCACATCCCGGTCGAAGGGGATGACGTTCATGGCACCGTGACCGCCAGGGATGAAAATCGCAGCGTAGTCGTCGAGGCCGTTCGCGATGACGTCGGAGAGCCTCAGCGGAGCCTTGAATTTCGTCTCGGTGCTCGACCACGCGGAGGCGATGGCCTCGTCCTGCCCGGGGTAGGCCCACCACTCGAATTTTCCGGGCCCGCCGCTGACGGTGGCCACATCGACCTCATAGCCGGCCTCGGCCATGTGGTGGAGTGGCAGCAGCGTCTCGACGGGATGGTTGCCAGTGGAGAAGAACGTGCCGTTCCTCATGAGCATGTACCGCTCGTCGGTGGCGATCGTGAGGATCTTCCACTTCCCGCCCGTGTATGTCTCCTCGGTGACGGGGCCGTCGAAGTCGGTCCTGCTCGACGTGTACTGGGAGAGCGAGTAGGCGCTCGGGAAGAAGGCGTTGGCCTCCGCCTGATCGGGCACCGGGCTCCGGTCCTGAGATTTGTCGCTGTCAGTCATGTCTTCACCTTTCGCTCGTGTGGCTCACTCGCATGTCGGTGTCGTCGGTGCGTCGACTGACTTGCCAGCATACGACACACGGAGAGACGCCGCCAACGACTCGGCCCACCCGGCGCAGGACCTTCAGTCGACCGCCGCCCCTCCCCTTAATTGCTACCTGACGGCGGCCCAGCAACCTGGCGCGAGGTTGCTGGGCCGCC
>NZ_JBNFOL010000068.1:0-2251 GCF_057364765.1 Brevibacterium sp. LAARM3_SD1
CGCTATTGGATTCTCAAACCACAAACACACACCCATCACCACCACCCGAAAAAACGAGCGTGTTCACTGGGGGTATCAGTTCCTACTTATGTGTCACCCACCCGGTGTCCTGACGCTTGGATCAAACCGTGTTTGTCCTGGTCAGACCCGGTGGAAACTCTGTCTTGTCGACGTTGTTTCCGGCGGGGCAACGAGATATAACTCTAGACCAGGCAAACCCGACCACGCAAATCCAAAACCAACTTTCCCCACGTGACACCCACCACACAGCCTGTAGTACCCGAATCCATCCTTGAGAGAGCCCTGCCGCCGAGACGCGCCTCGTGCCGTTACAAGCCATACCCGTCGGGCATCAACGGCATTGATCGATGACAGACTGCAGGCGCGCGCACTGAACGTCGATGACACAACCCATCTCGGCGATCTCTGAACTTCCTATCCCCCGACGGGCGGCCAGGGACTTCCATCCGGAGACCGCGTCCACGACCTCTGTGAGCACCGAGATGGCGACCGGCTTCGCCAAATGGCAGAGGGAAGCGAATTCGCGCAGCGCCTCAGCCTCATTCTCCGCTGCAACAACGCCGTTGATCGCAGTCTGACGTTCGACCGCGGCTACCGGTTCCGGATTGATGTCGAAGGCTGGACTCAGCTGCCATCCTGCGTCCGAACGGATGAAGCCATGATTGCGCAGATGATCGTCCGTATTGTGCATTGCAACTGAGAATGCCACACGGCGAAAGAGTTCAGCACAGTCATCCCGCCACCGCCGGCTATGGTCCTCGATCGCTTCGACCACATCCAGATAGTCACCGGCTTCTCCGTCTTGACGTCCAGTTGCAGTCATCGCGCTCATGTACCCGACTCGATGATCCTCAACACGGTCGAACCTCTCAAGAAGCAGGACGGGCCTCTCGTCGATGTTCAACAGGCGCGATTCCGCGGCATCGATACCAGCTCTACGTGCCAGCTCGAGGGTTACGCTCTCCCAAGCAATGACGTCTCTTTCCTCGTCGGGACGGGAGAACTTCGCTATGAGCAGTCGTCCTTCATCATCTGCCACAGAAGCTTTCGGACGGGCTCCGCCCAGAGACCCCGTCCCTGCGTCGAGGAGGCGCTTCACGGCCTTGCCAGACCCCTCAGCGGCCCCATCTGCGGCCCTTTGCAGTTCCGGCAGGGACAGCAGCTTTGGAACACGGCTGGCGGGGCTGAGGAAGGAGCCACTCGCATCTCGACGAAAACGCAGAGCCCCCTGCCGGGTATGGTCGCTGACGCCAAGCAGGAAGTCGACATCTGTCAGGTGGCGGTCACGGATGATCCCTTCAGCGACTTCCCGACGATGCTCCTTCGTAACCAGATTGCGGCCCCATCGGTCAGGGGAACAGTCAGAGAATGCGCCCGGCAGTCCAGGAACATTGAACGGAGCCGTCGACAACGGGAGTTCCGGATCGATGGAATAAGCCCATCTGGCACTTGCGTACTCATCGGAGTATTTGAACGTCGTGGAGATCTGTCCCCGTGCGATGTGGAAATAGGCAGTGCCGACGAACACCGGGGTCCCACGGTGGTCGATCTCAACACGGACCTGCTCACTCATCGACGGACTCTGCCAGGAAGCGACGAAGCCGAACGAAGCCTGCCAACATCGGTGCTCAGAGGATCAAACGAAGCGGACACATGATCCAACTGACCCAGCGCCTGCATCACCGACATAACTGCGCCGATCGAGACGCCAGCGTCGCCGCGTTCAACCTTCTGCAACGTCGACCGAGAGATGCCTGCCCGCTCAGCGACTTCGACAGCCTTGAGCGATTGCATGAGCCGCCACCGCCGGATCGATGCTCCGATCTCGGCGAGGCGACGATCGACCTGGCGAGTCACGCTCATCATTCGTCCTTTACGACTGCGATACGAGCCATATACCCGTTTAACGACTAGGATACGCGCCATTACATTGACAGGCAATGAAGGTTCCAAGGCCAGAATCGAGCAGCAGCTGGTTCAATACGCCCAGTGAGGTCCCTGCGTCTCAGCGAACCCGGTTCCTCCGGATAGCCCCACACGACCACTATGAATACAGGGATGGCCCCGCCCGACCCAACGATCGAACGAGGCCAATCCCTATTTGCTACTTGACGGGGGCCGAGCAACCCCGCGCCAGGTAGCTGCGCCGCCGTCAGGTAGCAAATATGAGTGAATAGCAGGAAAGCCCCATCCACGAATGGACAGGGCTTCCCTCTCAACAAATTATTGC
>NZ_JBNFOL010000069.1:0-2233 GCF_057364765.1 Brevibacterium sp. LAARM3_SD1
GGGCACGGCCCGAGCAACCTCGCGCGAGGTTCTGGCGCCCGTCAGGTAGTTTCGTGGAGTCAATTGAGGTGGGCGGCTCGTTGGGCGATGCGACCGCCGGCGAGAACCATCTCGACCTGACGCGGCGATAGACCATGGCGGAATTCGAACTTTCGTCCGGCCGCCTCGGCGGTGATCGTCGCCCCTTCACCGAGCTCATCGCGCAGACCGCGGAACTCAAGCATATCTCCCTCGGACAATGACTCGTAGTCGGCCTCGTTGGTGAACTCCAGGGCGAGGACGCCGAAGTTCGCGAGGTTCTGCCAATGGATCCGTGCCAGCGATTTCGCCACCACGACCCGCAGGCCGAGATAACGCGGAGCGATGACCGCATGCTCACGTGAGGACCCCTGACCGTAGTTCTCTCCACCGACGATCGCATGCCCGCCATCGTGCTCGGCGGCGCGGGTGGCATAGGTGTCATCGACCTGGATAAAGACGAACTCGGAGATCTTGGGAATGTTCGACCGATACGGCAGAACACGGGAGCCGGCGGGCATGATCTCGTCGGTGGAGACGTTGTCGCCGACCTTGAGCAGGATCTCCAGGTCGATGTCATCGGGCAGCGGCTCGAAGTTCGGCAGGGTCGAGATGTTCGCCCCCTTGACGAGTTCGACGCCTCGGGCTTCCTCCGGTTCCAGCGGCGGGACGAGCATCTTGCGGTTCGCGGAGTACTTCTCCGGAAGCCGCACCTGCGGGTAGTCCATGTCGAGGTCGCGAGGGTCGGTGATCTTCCCGGTCAGTGCGGCAGCAACCGCGGTCTCCGGCGAGCACAGCCACACGGAGTCCTCATCGGTGCCGGAACGGCCGGGGAAGTTCCGCGGCATGGTGCGCAGACTGTTGCGCCCGACCGCCGGGGCTTGCCCCATGCCGATGCAGCCCATACAGCCGGACTGATGGATCCTGGCACCGGACCCCACCAGCGAGGTCAGCCATCCGCCGGCGATGAGGTCGGCGAGGACCTCACGGGATGTGGGGTTGATGTCGAGCGAGATCTGCGGATGGATCTGTCGGCCAGCCAGCGTCTCTGAGACAACGGCGAAATCCCTCAGCCCCGGGTTCGCCGAGGAGCCGACGACGACCTGGAAGACGTCGTCACCGGCGACCTCGCGCACCGGAGTGACATTGCCCGGTGACGAAGGTGCGGCGATGAGCGGCTCGAGCTGCGAGAGGTCGATGCTGTCGGTGAGATCGTATTCGGCACCCTCGTCGGCTTCGAGGCGGGTGAAATCCTCGCCGCGGTCGACGGCTCCGAGGTAGTCACGGACAGCATCGTCGGCGGGGAAGACCGTGGCGGTGGCACCGAGTTCGGCGCCCATATTCGCAATCACGTGCCGGTCCATGGCCGTGAGGTTCTTCAGGCCGTCGCCGTGATATTCGATGATCTTTCCGACTCCGCCCTTGACCCCGTGGCGTCGCAGCATCTCGAGGATGACGTCCTTTGCCGAGACCCAGTCGGGCAAGGTGCCTGTGAGCTCGACGCCCATGATCTGCGGGGCGCTGATGAAGAGCGGCTCACCGGCCATGGCCATGGCGATCTCGAGACCGCCGACGCCGATGGCGAGCATTCCCAGTGCTCCGGCGGCGCAGGTGTGCGAGTCGGAGCCGATGAGAGTCGCCCCGGGCTTGCCGAACCGGGACTGGTGGACGGGATGGGAGACGCCGTTGCCGGCGGGGGAGAACCACAGTCCGAAGCGTGCCGCGGCCGAGCGGAGGAATTCGTGGTCCTCCGGGTTCTTCTCATCGGTCTGCAGCAGGTTGTGATCGACGTACTGCACGGACAGATCCGTGCGGATCCGGTCGAGTCCGAGGGCTTCGAGCTCGAGCATGACCAGGGTGCCCGTCGCATCCTGGGTGAGAGTCTGGTCGATCCGGATCCCGAGTTCGCTTCCGGGAGTGAGCTCCCCGGACTCCAGATGCGATCGGATGAGCTTCTGAGCAACGTTCTCAGCCATTGTCCGCCTCCTTCGGCAGTCGGGGACCACCGAAACCACACGGCTTCCGGTGGTCAACCCACGCTAGTCCTCCACTCGGGGGTTCTCAAGGGGTGTCGTCTCCCACGAGGAGTTTGCCGCGAGGCGTCTCCCACGACCGGGAATCCGAGTCTCAGGACTACCCGACGGCGGCCCAGCAACCTGGCGCGAGGTAGCTGGCTCGTCGGGTAGCAATTAGGGAGGGTCTGTTGCGATCGGCT
>NZ_JBNFOL010000070.1:0-2075 GCF_057364765.1 Brevibacterium sp. LAARM3_SD1
CGCGCGAGGTTGCTGGGCCGCCGTCGGGTAGTAATTGGGAGGGAAGGTCAGGACGGGTCCTCCTGCGCGAACGGCGCGGAGGCCCGGTCGAGACGGTCGACCTCGTCGGCGCTGAGCTCAAGACCCGGTGCGGCCATGACCGCATCGAGCTGCTCAGGGGTGCGGGCCGAGGCGATCGGTGCCGTCACGCCCTTGGCCAGCAGCCACGACAGCGCCACGGTCGTCGGGGCGACCTTGTACGAATCAGCGATCGCGACGAGGTCGTCGATGACTTTGAGTCCCTCGGCATTGAAATATCCCTGCACCATCCCGCCCCGGTCGGCCCCTTCGAGGTCGGCTTCGGCGCGGTATTTGCCGGTGAGGAAGCCGGCGGCGAGGCTGAAGTACGAGAACACCGCGAGATCGCGCCGCTCGGCCACCGGGGCCAGATCGGTCTCGAACTCCCGCCGATAGACGAGGCTGTACTGCGGTTGGATCGCGACCGGCTTGACCAGCCCTTCGTCTTCAGCCGCTGCGAACCACCCGGCCAGACGCGCCGGCGAATAGTTCGACACGGCGATATGCGAAGCCTTACCGGAACGGACGATCTCATCGAAGACGCGGGCCACCTCGGCGATGGGGGTCACCTCATCATCACGGTGGGCATAGTAGAGGTCGACGTGATCGGTCTGCAGGCGCTCCAGGGAGGCATCGATGGCGGTGCGGATGTAGTCGGGGTCCTGCGTCTTGTGGTCGGGATGGTCGCCGACCTTCGTGGCGATGACGATCTGATCCCGGTTGCCCCGTGACGCCAGCCAGGCGCCGATGATGGTCTCGGATTCGCGGCCGGTGTTGCCAGGCACCCAGGCGGGATAGGACTCGGCGGTGTCGAGGAAGTTTCCGCCGCCGGCGACGAAGGCGTCGAGAACGGCATGGGACTGCGCTTCATCGGCCGTCCAGCCGAAGGTATTCGTGCCGAGGTTGATCGGGAAGATGGACAAATCGGTGCCGGGAATCTGGACTTGCGTCATGGTGCTCCGTTTCGTTCTCGGGTGAGGGCCACCTCGACGAGGCGGCTCACCGTTGACAACGGCTCTTCCCCAGTCGGAAATTCCCGGGCCACCGAGATCGGGGAAACGTTGTGCGGCCGTGCACCATCATTTGAGCAGTCGGTCCATCCTGCGGTCGGACAGCTTCTTCCCGCCGGTCTGACAGCCGGGACAGTATTGGAGGGATTTGTCGGCGAATGACACCTCGGCGATGGTCCCCCCGCAGACGGGGCACGTCTCACCTGTGCGGCCGTGAACGGAGAATCCGCGCTTCTTCGCAGTTTTGAACTTGCCCGGCGGCAGGCCGATGAGGTTAGTGCGGGCGGTGTCGAGCACCTCGGTGATGGCGTTGTGCAGCGTCTGCGGGTCGACGGTCTTCGCGGTTGCGAACGGGGAGAGCCGGGCGGCGTGGAGGATCTCGTCGGTGTAGGCGTTGCCGAGGCCGGCGATGATTCTCTGATCTTCGAGGACGGTTTTGATTCGAGACGTCGACTCGGACAGTGCCTCAGCGAGTCCGTCGACGGTGAGGCTCAGTGCGTCGGGGCCGAGCGATGCGAGAGCGGGCACCTCGGTGGGGTCGCGGACGAGTGAGACGGCGGCGTTCTTCTTCGACCCGGGTTCGATGAGGTCGAACGCGGCCCCCGAGGCCAGGCTCACGCGCATCCCCAACGGCCCCTTGCCCATCCGGATCGGGCTGCTCGGTGCGGTGTCATGCCAGGTCAGCCAGCCCATTCGGGCGAACCGGCAGACGAGGTTGAGCCCGTCGAAGCCGATGATGAGGGCTCGCCCGCGGCGGTCCACCTCGGTGATTTCGAGTCCGACGAGCGCATCGATGCTCGGGTCGACGGTCTTGAGCAGGCTGAGCTCGGCGATATCGGCACGGGTGACGAAATCGCCGATGAGCCGCGGACGCAGAAACTCGACTAGGGCGTCGACCTCGGGCAGTTCCGGCATGAGACCAGTATGCGCCCCGTCAGCCGATCGCAACAGACCCTCCCTAATTGCTACCCGACGGCGGCCCAGCAACCTCGCGCCAGGTTGCTGGGC
>NZ_JBNFOL010000071.1:0-1776 GCF_057364765.1 Brevibacterium sp. LAARM3_SD1
TAGTCCCAATCACCAGTCCCACCTTAGACGGCCCCCTCCACAAGGGTTGGGACACCGGCTTCGGGTGTTACCGACTTTCGTGACTTGACGGGCGGTGTGTACAAGGCCCGGGAACGTATTCACCGCAGCGTTGCTGATCTGCGATTACTAGCGACTCCGACTTCACGTAGTCGAATTGCAGACTACGATCCGAACTGAGACTGGCTTTAAGGGATTCGCTCACCCTCACGGGTTCGCCTCTCTCTGTACCAGCCATTGTAGCATGCGTGAAGCCCAAGACATAAAGGGCATGATGATTTGACGTCATCCCCACCTTCCTCCGAGTTGACCCCGGCAGTCTCCTATGAGTTCCCACCATCACGTGCTGGCAACATAGAACGAGGGTTGCGCTCGTTGCGGGACTTAACCCAACATCTCACGACACGAGCTGACGACAACCATGCACCACCTGTACACCAGCTCCAAAGAGAAGAACTGTTTCCAGAACGGTCCAGTGTATGTCAAGCCTTGGTAAGGTTCTTCGCGTTGCATCGAATTAATCCGCATGCTCCGCCGCTTGTGCGGGCCCCCGTCAATTCCTTTGAGTTTTAGCCTTGCGACCGTACTCCCCAGGCGGGGCACTTAATGCGTTAGCTACGGCGCGGAGAACGTGGAATGTCCCCCACACCTAGTGCCCAACGTTTACGGCATGGACTACCAGGGTATCTAATCCTGTTCGCTCCCCATGCTTTCGCTCCTCAGTGTCAGTTACAGCCCAGAGTCCCGCCTTCGCCACCGGTGTTCCTCCTGATATCTGCGCATTTCACCGCTACACCAGGAATTCCAGACTCCCCTACTGCACTCTAGTCAGCCCGTACCCACTGCACGCGCAACGTTAAGCGTTGCGTTTCCACAGCAGACGTGACCAACCACCTACGAGCTCTTTACGCCCAATAATTCCGGACAACGCTCGTACCCTACGTATTACCGCGGCTGCTGGCACGTAGTTAGCCGGTACTTCTTCTGCAGGTACCGTCACTTTCGCTTCTTCCCTGCTGAAAGCGGTTTACAACCCGAAGGCCGTCATCCCGCACGCTGCGTCGCTGCATCAGGGTTTCCCCCATTGTGCAATATTCCCCACTGCTGCCTCCCGTAGGAGTCTGGGCCGTGTCTCAGTCCCAGTGTGGCCGGTCGCCCTCTCAGGCCGGCTACCCGTCGTCGCCTTGGTAGGCCATTACCCCACCAACAAGCTGATAGGCCGCGAGCCCATCCCCGATCGAAAAACTTTCCACCACCCAACATGCGTCAGGTGGTCGTATCCGGTATTAGACCCAGTTTCCCAGGCTTATCCCGAAATCAGGGGCAGGTTACTCACGTGTTACTCACCCGTTCGCCACTCATCCACCCGAAGCAAGCTTCGGGCTTCAGCGTTCGACTTGCATGTGTTAAGCACGCAGCCAGCGTTCGTCCTGAGCCAGGATCAAACTCTCCATAAAAAAATATGTTACGAATGAATCCCAGCAAGACAGCCGATCGTCACGGGGTGACAGACCGGCTCATCAAAAAATATCCCGACCAAACACACTCACCCCACACAACGGTCGGCGGTTCGGCGAAGAACCACCCACCAGGAGTGAAATACTGTTCGATCAGGTGATTGTCTTACCAGAAAATAATAAATGTTCTGGCATCACAACTTGTTCAAACAAACACGCTATTGGATTCTCAAACCACAAACACACACCCATCACCACCACCCGAAAAAACGAGCGTGTTCACTGGGGGTATCAGTTCCTA
>NZ_JBNFOL010000072.1:0-1686 GCF_057364765.1 Brevibacterium sp. LAARM3_SD1
ACCCCCAATACTACCCCGACGGCGGCCCACACTCGCGCAGTGCTGCGCGTCAGGTAGTCCCGATAGCGGTTGGCCGCCTCGGCGAGCACCAGCCGCCATTCCGCCCTTGGGCGACCGCCACAGCTCTCCTTGGTCAGCCATTCCGCAAAGGACCGCCATGCATATGACGTCCCAAAACGAACCGAAGGCGTCGCCGAAGGTTCGCCTGATCATGCTCGCCTGCCTCGTCCCGCTCATCGTGGTGACGATCGCCGGACTGTTCGTGCTGTGGCCGTCCGGCCCTGACAAGGAACTGCCCGGCGGCGGACCGACAACGAACACCGCCGAAGGCACCACCGATACGAAGGTCACGGTCACCGCCGTCGACGCCTCTGAATGTGAGCCAGGGGAGACGGATCCGATGGTGCGAGCCGACTGCACGAAGTACACCGCGGAGGGGAACGGGCAGGCCGGCAGCCTGTACGTCACGCCCGATGCGCTCAAAGCCGGCGTCGACGTCGGCGAGACGATCAAAGTCCTCGACTTCACACAGTCCCCGGACCGGGCGGAGATGGGCACCGATTACGTGTTCATCGATTTCGACCGCAACGTTCCGATGCTGGCGCTGGCGATCATCTACGCGATCGTCGTCCTCCTCGTCGCCGGTGTGAGAGGACTGCGCGCACTGATCGGACTCGGGTTTGCCGGTGCCGTGCTGTTCGTCTTCATGCTCCCGGCCATGCTCGACGGCAAACCGCCCGTGCTGGTGACGATGGTCTCGGCGAGCCTGATCATGGTCATCGCCCTCTATCTGGCACACGGAATCTCGACGCGGACGTCGACGGCGCTGTTCGGAACGGTGCTCGGCATCATCATCACAGGCATCCTCGGTGCGTGGATGACGTCCTGGGCGAACCTGGGCATCGCCTATTCGGAGGACGGCTACCTGCTGGTCGATACGACCGATCTGGGGATGACCGACATCATCGTGTGCGCGATCCTCATCACCGGACTCGGGGTGCTCAACGACGTCACCATCACTCAAGCCTCGGCGGTGTGGGAGCTGGCGGCCGCTGCCCCCGAGATGAAGCTCGGTCAGCTGTTCTCCCGAGCGATGCGCATCGGCCGGGACCATATCGCCTCGACCGTCTATACGATCACCTTCGCTTATGTGGGCTCGGCGCTGATGACGCTCATCATCGTCTCCGCGCACGATCAGCCGCTGTGGGACACATTCACGCTCGGGGACATGTCGGTGGAGGTGGTGAGCATCCTCGTGTGTTCGATCGGTCTGGTCATTGCGATTCCGCTGACGACCGGACTCGGCGTCCTCGTCGTCCGCTCCGGCCTGCGCCCGCCGAGGCAGCCCGCCACAACCGTGTCAACGCCGGTACCAGCCGTGCCCGGTGGAGAGACGATCGAGCGTACGTCCGCCGAGGTGGCCGGAGCTTCGGACGGGCACCCAGGACCCGAGAGCGAGGCTCCGGCGGGTCCATCACGTCCAGCGGGTCCAATGGATCCAGCGGGGGAGCGGCCTCCGATGACGCGTCGCGAGGCCCGTGAGCGTGACCAGAACCGCTGAACTTCGCCCCAGAACTACTGTGAGTATTGATGGTGGCTGGTCTGGGACTGGCTGGCAGAGTAGGAACTGACCGTCCCATTGATCATCATGACCCTCAGAACTACTGACTCGAACGATGTCCTCGT
>NZ_JBNFOL010000073.1:0-1623 GCF_057364765.1 Brevibacterium sp. LAARM3_SD1
GCTGTGTTGTCTCATTACGTTGCTGACAACCTGACTCATTACGTTGCTGACAGTATGTCTCAATACGTTGTTGACACACTTCGGGCCATGCCTGAAGCCCTCTCACTAGCCAAACGCCGCGCGATCATCGACTTCGATCCCAACGCACCAGACTCACCATCGATCACCGAGTTCTGTCGCCAACACGGCATTACTCGAGCGTCGTTCTACGCAATCCGCAAACGCTACAAAACCGAGGGCCTACAGGCACTGCACGCCCGCTCGTCAGCACCGAAGAACACCGTGCGAATCTACGACCAAGAAACCACCGATCTCGTGTTGAAGATCCGCACCGAACTCGAGTCGACCGGGTGGGATGCCGGACCGAAATCGATCTGGTATCACGGCGTCGATACCGGACAATTCAGCGAACCCGTCCCGTCGGTGGCCACGATCGGACGAATCCTTTCCAACTCCGGACGAGTGAAGGCGAACCCGAAGAAACGTCCCCGATCATCATTGATCCGATTCGTCCGCGCCAACGCCATGGAACTGTGGCAACTCGACGCTTTCGAATTCCAACTCACCGGCACCACCACCAAGATCACGGTGTATCAGCTCCTCGATGACTCCACCCGCTTCGACGTCGGCACACAAGCCTTCCACGGCGTGGAAAACGGCAATCATGCGATCAAGACCATCTCCGAGGCATTCGCCAACTACGGGGTACCCCAAGAGATGCTGACCGATAACGGCAACGCCTTCAACGGCAACCGTCAGGGCTGGGTCGTGGCCACTCAGCTCTTCCTCGCTGACTATGGGTGCCGAGGAATCTCCGGCAGGCCTGGACATCCCCAAACCCAGGGAAAGAACGAACGCGGCCACCAAACACTGCTCAACGTCCTCAGGGCCCACAGACCCCGCAGCCTCGACGAAGCGCGGAAAGTGGTCGCGATGTTCCGCGACCGCTACAACTATCATCGCCGGCATCAGTCACTGCCAGGCGATATGAATCCTCACCAAGCCTGGCAGGCAGCAATCCACACCCCTTCGGACGGTACGCCGATCCCGCATGCTGAAGTCGAAGCGATCGCACGTGAATACGCCCAACGCCGACGCGCCCAAGCCGCAATGAACCAACCACACGTCGATGACGAGAAATCGGCCGGTGAACCGCTCCCGACCGCGGCTGACTCGGTGCCAGATCGTGTCGTCATCGCTTCTGGCAATGCGCAGATCTATTTTCAAGCAGTTGGACTCGGAGTACCGAGATCATTGGCCGGAACCTATCAATCAGTCGTCACTGACGACTTCTACGCACTCTTCGATCCCACCACTGGTGAGGAAGTGGTGTACTTCCCGCTTCCGATCCGCACAGCAGAAACCCATCGACGATATCCGCTGTGGAGAGTCGTCGGCGCCAGGATCCGTGGAGCCACGGATGTGTGGTTGAAGAAGCAACGCGACTACATGCTCAAGCATTTCCCCAGCGAGGCCCCGCCCGATCGAACCGTCCGAAATGCCGCTGACAACCCCACTCATTTGGTGTAAGCAACCTAGTGAGTCAGGTCGTTCACAACCTAGTGAGCGAGGTTGTCAGCAACGTATTGAGTGAGGTTGTCAGCAAGGTCGCGAGTTTCCACA
>NZ_JBNFOL010000074.1:0-789 GCF_057364765.1 Brevibacterium sp. LAARM3_SD1
CCCCAGAACTACTGTGAGTATTGATGGTGGCTGGTCTGGGACTGGCTGGCAGAGTAGGAACTGACCGTCCCATTGATCATCATGACCCTCAGAACTACTGACTCGAACGATGTCCTCGTCGGGATCTGTCTGATGATTGGTGGGCGGTCGGCACCGGCTCGGCCCACATCGATAACTTGATCAGAAGGTTGTCCGTTCCTGACCGAACGTGACTCATCACAGTAGTGTTTCGACGTGACTATCTCCCGGGCCGGAGCCGACCGTTTGACGGTCGGACCTCATCCGCTCTGACACGGGAGAATCACGAACCGTCATGACTATCATCTCGCATTTATACGCGTTTGTCGTTGGCGTCGACACCCACGCGAAGAACCACGTCTACAGTGTCCTCACGCACACTGGTGAGCACGTCGACACTGCCGCATTCCCGACCACGGAAGCCGGCATCAAACGAGCCCTGACGTGGGCTGGCCGCCGTACTCGCGGGGACCTCGATACCCTGTGGGTGATCGAGGGTATCGGCACGTACGGGGCGATCCTTGCCGACCATGTCGCCGACGCAGGCTATACGGTCGCCGAGGCCGCCAGCATGAATGCTCGCGACCGGCATGCCACGGGCAAAGACGACCGGATCGATGCCCGCAGGATCGCTGGTGCGGTCCTGTCCCTAGACGAGTCACGACTGCGGTTTCCCCGGCAGGCTGATGGGCCGCGTCAGGGACTGCGGATCCTGGTCAAGGCTCGGGAGTCCATGACTCAGGAGAAGACCCGGACCATCAATGCGCTCAC
>NZ_JBNFOL010000075.1:0-422 GCF_057364765.1 Brevibacterium sp. LAARM3_SD1
GAATACGTTCCCGGGCCTTGTACACACCGCCCGTCAAGTCACGAAAGTCGGTAACACCCGAAGCCGGTGTCCCAACCCTTGTGGAGGGGGCCGTCTAAGGTGGGACTGGTGATTGGGACTAAGTCGTAACAAGGTAGCCGTACCGGAAGGTGCGGCTGGATCACCTCCTTTCTAAGGAGCACACATTAAGAACCCCAACGAACCGGCCGCACGTGTTGGTGTTGGGAGCTCAAGGGTGGAACATCACTTCTTCCGTTCATATCTTCCAGCGTTGTCCGGTGACTGCCGTGTCGATGTTGGATGTTGTATGGGCTAGAACGAACACGTTATTGGGTCCTGGAATCACAAACCCCAACCGATTGGTTGGGTGTGGTTTCAACCAACAGGACCAACCCCGGTACCGACTGGCAGCTGTGTGTTGT
>NZ_JBNFOL010000076.1:0-356 GCF_057364765.1 Brevibacterium sp. LAARM3_SD1
ACAACACACAGCTGCCAGTCGGTACCGGGGTTGGTCCTGTTGGTTGAAACCACACCCAACCAATCGGTTGGGGTTTGTGATTCCAGGACCCAATAACGTGTTCGTTCTAGCCCATACAACAACCAACATCGACACGGCAGTCACCGGACAACGCTGGAAGATATGAACGGAAGAAGTGATGTTCCACCCTTGAGCTCCCAACACCAACACGCGCGGCTGGTTCGTTGGGGTTCTTATGTGTGCTCCTTAGAAAGGAGGTGATCCAGCCGCACCTTCCGGTACGGCTACCTTGTTACGACTTAGTCCCAATCACCAGTCCCACCTTAGACGGCCCCCTCCACAAGGGTTGGGACACC
>NZ_JBNFOL010000077.1:0-311 GCF_057364765.1 Brevibacterium sp. LAARM3_SD1
CCGCATGGCGTAGTCCCTGATTTCCGCTTCGAGTTCGACGACGCGCTTGGCTAACCGAATGGCTTCCCGACGGGCCTCGGCCAGTGCCACAGACTCGTTCCTGGCCCGCCACTTCGCAACCGTCTGGATCTTGACGACCGACAGTTTCCGACGCGCATCCATACCGAGGTTATGAGTACGCAACAGCGCGGTGAGCGCATTGATGGTCCGGGTCTTCTCCTGAGTCATGGACTCCCGAGCCTTGACCAGGATCCGCAGTCCCTGACGCGGCCCATCAGCCTGCCGGGGAAACCGCAGTCGTGACTCGTCTA
>NZ_JBNFOL010000078.1:0-241 GCF_057364765.1 Brevibacterium sp. LAARM3_SD1
GTTCCACCCTTGAGCTCCCAACACCAACACGTGCGGCCGGTTCGTTGGGGTTCTTAATGTGTGCTCCTTAGAAAGGAGGTGATCCAGCCGCACCTTCCGGTACGGCTACCTTGTTACGACTAGTCCCAATCACCAGTCCCACCTTAGACGGCCCCCTCCACAAGGGTTGGGACACCGGCTTCGGGTGTTACCGACTTTCGTGACTTGACGGGCGGTGTGTACAAGGCCCGGGAACGTATTC
>NZ_JBNFOL010000079.1:0-241 GCF_057364765.1 Brevibacterium sp. LAARM3_SD1
GTTGTGGGAGAGTAAGTGACTGCCGCAATAATTTGTTGAGAGGGAAGCCCTGTCCATTCGTGGATGGGGCTTTCCTGCTATTCACTCATATTTGCTACCTGACGGCGGCGCAGCTACCTGGTGTGGAAACTCGCGACCTTGCTGACAACCTCACTCAATACGTTGCTGACAACCTCGCTCACTAGGTTGTGAACGACCTGACTCACTAGGTTGCTTACACCAAATGAGTGGGGTTGTCAGC